>CAIKLL010000148.1 GCA_903828265.1 uncultured Rickettsiales bacterium | reverse complement strand
GGCCTGATATGTCCTTACCATTGGCTTCATTGTGTTTGTCACCTCCCACAATGCAATGGTTAGTTCTATGCTGGTGGTTAGCCTTTGCATAGGTCGGATTCTTACCAACTGATTCTTACGCACTTCCCTTGGCGCACTGCAATGGATTCTCCTATACAAATCATGGTTTTTCAAATGTGTATTGCTGCATTTAAAGTTACTAGCTTTCCAGCTATGTCCATTTTCTTTAAACATTTTCCTACATTACATCGTTTTAAATGTAGCAGCATGGTTTATGCAATGTCACGTACAGTAATGTCTCTTATTACTACATTTGGTATAATATACTTAGTTAGGGGTTATGGCTATCCTGCAATCTGTATTATATTATTTCCAATACTTATTAGTTATGCCATTGCCCTTAAGTATTTTCAAAAGTTGGAGACGGAAGGCAATAATCCTCAAAATCCAAAAACTTATGATACTTCTTATAATAAAAGTCATAATCCTGTTTACTAGCTATAATTTTATATGAACTCATGTAAATATACTCTTCTAAATTGATATCATCAAATTCAGTAGATATGATGGCCACATGTTTTAATGTTTCTTCAGCTATCTCTTTCTGCCTTTCAGTTTTTATGCTTCCTATAGTCTGTATATTATGCAACCTATCAAATAGCTTTATTAATAGAACTTCCTTATCTTTTAGCTGATAAGCATTGTTCAATATCTGTTCCACACTTAATTTTGTGCCATCCGGTCTATCACGAGTAAGCCTATCAACCATTTCTGCTATTCTGTTTCCAAAAGTACTCTGTATCATTTCTACAGTAACTTCGGTATCCTCGATTATATCATGCAATATACTGGCTGCTATTATCTCTGTTTTTAAATTATAATCAGCTATCATGTAAGCAACTTCTAAGGGATGAGAATAGTAGGGCTCTCCACTCTTTCTTTTTTGGCTACCATGATATTTCCTAGCAAAGTAAATAGCTTTGTTAGTTAGCTTAAAATCCAGAGTATTTTGAGTATTTAATAATTTAAGTTTTTCTAATAATCTTATTGAGTATTTACAGGATATTGAATAATCCATTAATTTAAGAATTAATTAATAATCATAATTATATTATAACTCTTTATTACCTAAAATATACACAAATTATGAATAATTGATTAAATTGTTTTTTTAAGTATTTTAAGTGATGTGGTGACAATAGACTTAAAAATGTATCAGCTTTTTATTAAAACAATACTTGTAGCTCCAGCCTGCATAGATAAAGTATGGTAGTGTCTAAGAGATTAACTAGGGATTATTACTTTATTTCTTAAAATAAAGTAATAATATGTGAGGAAGAATTGTAATCATTACACCTAATTGGTGTAGTACATACAGCTTTTACTATAATAGTCGGCTAATGAAGCTTTATTTAAAAGAAATTTTCAATTTTTTTCTCGGAGGAATAAAAAGAGAGTCTGATTTATTAGCACCTTTTTGCTCATTTTTTTCCATAATACCTACATAATAAACTCCGTTTTTTACTAGGCTTATTATGCTCCATCCGGATTTCATATCTTCTTTTACAGCTTCAAATTCAGGGCTATTATCGGTAAATGAGATAAATTTCTGTAACGGTTTTTTATGTACCATAAGTATTTTAAATTAATAATTTAACGTGTATTTAATTTTCGGTGGCAATAATAGGTAAACTATTGCAAAAAAGCAAATAAAATAATTTTTTACATTACCCATAACGATTAAAATTTTACATTAATAAAATTAATTTTAGGCCAGTTTAATAATCTAG
>CAIKLL010000147.1 GCA_903828265.1 uncultured Rickettsiales bacterium | reverse complement strand
TGGAAAAAATTAGCCAACACCATTAAATTAAGAATCTTAGTTCGTGGTAGAGGTAAAGTGACCTTCTCTAACAGTACCTTTAGCAGTGACGGATTTTTAACTTCAGATGCGCTGGTAAATCCAGGCTATACGCGTGATAATGGCCGTCAAAATCCTAAGTGGAGCAGTTGGGGATGGAGTTACACAGGTACTTCTGGCAATAAAGCATGGATGCCAACTTTCTTCGCTCACGGCTTCTATACAGGACAGAAATTATTGGATTCTTCTCGTGGTAAAGCACTTTACTATAATTATCCTGCAGCATCTAGTTGCAATCAATTGGGGTATGAAAATTTAGGAGTAGCATCATCACCTGATGGTTCATTTTGGTTCCCTGCTCCAGCTGGGCCATTAAGAATTGGAACTTCTGCTGGAAATTCAATTGGTGTTTTAAAAGGCCCAGATGCAGGATTACCATTAATTACTGCTAGTGAAAGCTATTTTATTCAAGCAGAAGCGGCTTTGTATGGTATTATCAGTTCTATAACTGCGCAAGCTGCATTTGATAATGGTATAAATCATTCATTTAATTATTTATATTCATTACCAAACAAATCGCTTGTTGGCAACCCATCAGCGCTTGCAGCAACTTACAAACTAGATAATACTACCTCTCCTTTGGTGAATTTTAATTTAGCGCTTACAACTGAACAAAAATTAGAAGCAATCATTACTCAAAAGTGGATCGCTTTAAATATGGTCAATTGCGACCAATCTTGGAATGATTATCGTCGTACATTATACCCTAAACTAAATAATGCACCTGGAGCAACAAAATATGAGACATTTGCTTCATTAAAATCTGAAAGTACAAGAGCTGATAAATTACCAACACGTATTTTATATCCTTCATCAGAAGGTACTTATAATACAGCAAACGTACCTAAAGGTATATCACCATTTACTTCACTTATATTTTGGGCGAAATAAAATTTAAACATTAAAAATATGAAAAATATAAAAAACCTATTTCTCGGCTTATTAATTATATCACTATCTTCTTGTTTGAAGGCAGATGATATGAATATCGATGCCGTTAAGTATAAAACTAACGTGATTGAGTTTGCTAATACAGGAGATATTTTCAGTGCTGCTGGAACCCTTGTACCTGGTTATTATTCAGATCTAGGTAAGTTAAAAGTGGGAGAATCGAAATCATTTAATGTTAACGTACACTACACAGGACCAGGAACTGCACCAGCTGATATTACAGTATCACTCGTTATAGACAATGCTGTTTTAACTCTTTATAATAAAGATAATGGTGTCACTAAATCAATACCTCCAGCAGAATGTTTTAGTTTTCCTGATAAAGTTGTTATAAAACAAGGGACAAATTTAACAACTGTACAAGCTGTAGTTAAAGTCACTGCAAACTTTGATTATAACAAAGCTTATGCATTACCTTTAAAAATTGCTAGTGTGTCATCTGGAATTATCAGTGGAAATTTTGGAACATCTCTTTATGCTTTCGGCGTAAGAAATGAGTATGATGGTATTTATTCATACAAAGGATATGCTTTAAGAGGGGGTGATCCAGTCTTAACTGGATGGTTCAAAGATAAAACAATGGGATTAGTGACAACTGGTTCAAATTCTGTTCAATTTGATAATTACGCACTTTGGGGTGGTGGAACCGGTGGAATTGGTATTGGATTTCCAATAATGACCATTAATACCTCTACGGGTGCAGTAACTTTAAGTAGTAGTGGAGGTCTAATTAACGCTCCTGGATATAATACTAGATATGAAGCTGCTTCAAAAACATTCTTTATTTCTGGAACATGGGGCGGTGGACCAAGTTCAAGATTATTAACAGATACTTTAACTTATATGAGACCAAGATAGTTCACGTTGCATATATACTTTAAATAGTATTCTTTTATAAAATAGTCCCGCTCCGATTTATCGGAGCGGGACTATTTTTTTGTACCTTTAATTTATAACATT
>CAIKLL010000146.1 GCA_903828265.1 uncultured Rickettsiales bacterium | reverse complement strand
GTCTCCAACAGATTCAGTTTATCGCAATATTGAATTATAACCAATAATCCTGCGATATGAAGATTGTCTGGCCTAATCGAAATCTTTAATTCGTTTTGAATTAAAATCGTCTAGGTCAATTACCTAGAAGTGAAAAATGTGGAAATCAATTCAAATATAGATTCGTTAATATATGCAAGGCTCGGATAATAAATCAATGCAACCCAATCAACTTAGTTAAACATATTGGCCCGATAAAACATTAAAGTAGAGTTATCGTATTTTACATAGTGACTTAGCATCCTACAAATAACAATTTCGATTTTCGCCTAAATCAATGCTCCGCTCTATTTTTTGGTTAAGAAGAATATTTCAAAACAATTCTTAAATGCGTTATTCAAGTTAATTAGTTATCTAATTAATAACTAATCAACGAAAACTCTTAATTTTACTAGATTCTACTAAAGCAATGTTTTGGATTTATCACTCCAGTTAAACTCATATTTCTAAAAATCAAGCGAAGGTTCGTGTCTGCTAGCGATATAGGAAAAACATAGTAAACTTAAGATGTGAACAGTCATGAGTCTATGCGTTTGAAAAAATCTTTGGTTTTTGAAAATTCAATAGTGAAGGTCCTGGATTTTGGGATGCATGCGTATGCTGATACTTTCTTATCGCCGAAGGATTTGAGATTTAGTGAGCCTATTTTCCCTTTGAGTGTTGTTTTGGATCCAATTAGCGGACTACTCCATAATGAATTCTTAACTCCTGACATTGACCGCTATAACAAGGTAGATTATTCATACACTTCAAGCAATTCTAACAGTTCACGAAAACATTTGGCATCATTTGTGCCATTCATTAATTCACTTGGTGGAAAAGCAGGCAGTTCAGTAGTAGAAGTTGGTTCAAACGATGGATACCTATGCTCGCTGCTTAAGGATTCAGGGTATGTTGTTCATGGTGTAGACATCTCTGAAAGCATGGTGAGGCAAGCGACTAAGAATGGGATTACAACCTTTAATAAGTTGTTTGGTTTGAGCGCTGCTAAGGAATTAGTCGACTTGATTGGTGAATGTGATTTCCTCATCGCCAATAACGTCTTTAACCATGCGAATGATCCTCTAGATTTCTTACTGGGTGTTAAAAGCTTCCTTAAAGATAATGGTTTGTTTGTTATTGAGGTCCCATATTGGAAAAATCAAATTGAAAACAACAGGTTTGATATGGTTTATCACGAACATATCTCTTATTTTACAGTTTTAGGCATTAACACAATAGTTGAAGCAGTGGGTATGTATATAAGAGATATTCAAGTGGTTGATTCCCATGGTGGATCGCTTAGAATAGTTGGATCAAAATTTAAGAGCAAAAATTCAGATGTAAATACAATGATTGATAACGAAAAAACTTCTGGACTTTTTACCCCCGAATACTACTTAGGAGCAATTAAGCGCATTAACCGAGTAAGAGCAAAAACCATGAATAAAATTTATGAAATAGGTGATGATGAGAAAATATTTGGTATTGGTGCTGCCGCTAAGGCAAATACGCTTTTAACTTATTTTGGATTAAATTCTAGTTTAATCTCAGCTGTAACTGATTCCTCACCGCTTAAAATTGGAAAATACACTCCTTTGACTAGAATTCCGATTGTGCCAGATGATTCACTTTCAAATCATTCTTCTGCATGGGCAATGATTCTATCCTGGAATCTAAGTGCAGATTTACGAAAATCACTGAGTAAGATTAACCCTACATTAAGGTATATTGAAATATGAAGAAGTACAACATTTTTACAAATGAGCACCCAGATCTTGAAATTCACACAGATATTAGGGGAAGAATTGCCGATGTATTTTTCAATGCAACGATCAATCATGTATCTGTAATTGAATCAGTTCAAGGGGCTATAAGAGGTAACCATTACCATAAAGAGACCAAACAAAGCATTTTGATTACTAAAGGATCTCTGGAATATTGGTATAAAGCTATGGATGATGATTTGCCTGCGCAATATGTT
>CAIKLL010000145.1 GCA_903828265.1 uncultured Rickettsiales bacterium | reverse complement strand
CTAATAGCTTTATCATATTATCTACCTTGACCTTTATAGTCTTTTGGTTTAGGTGAGTGTTTGTTGTAACTCTTTTTTGCTCTACCTGTTTTTCTTTTTCCGAAACTTACTTTGTTTGAGGAACCTATGGATTTTGCCATTGTTTAGTTATTTTCCGATTTACTTTACTTACTTTTTTGTTGTTTTCTTAGTTGCAGGTTTTGTAACTTTATCAGCTACTTTTTTAACTTGTGCTACAACTTCTTTAGCTTTTTCAACTTTAGCTTTTGCTTTCTTAACTACAACTTTAGCTTCTTCAATCTTTTCTTCGATTGCATCTGGAATGTTGTTGTTGTTTGCGTCTGCGATTGTACCCTTTTTCATAAGGATGTAAGTAATTGCACCTGCCACTGCCAATGTAACTACTACTAATACTAATGTACTCATTGTTTTTTGTTTTTGTTTAGAATTAAATATAAATATTAAAAATTTTTAATTAAATTATGATGTTAAGTGTTTATGTTTTCTATTTGCCAATTTGCTAATAGTTTCATGGTCATATATATCTACACTTAATAATGATTTACTTTTTTCAGTTATATACTCTGAAAAATATTTAAGTATATATTCATAATATATTTCTCTTGTTGGATGGGTTCCACCTGGATGATTTGAAAAATTTGCATTAATAAATTCATCAATTGATTCGTTAATATCTAATTTTGAATATAGATACTTTATGTTTTTTACCATATCATCACTAATATTCAATATGTTAAAATCGGTCAGATAGTGTTTATTATTAATAGACATTATTATTTTATGATTGATTTTTTTTTCAACTAATATAGTTTTCATTGTAATAAAAGAAATCCAAGAATTATATGCAGCCCAATTGTAATTAAATATTTTGTTACCAATTAATTTAGAAATTTCAGGATGGCCATTGGTGGTTGTAAATAACGTATCACCATGCGTTTGCCACCCATAGAGTCTTGCATCTAATTCAGTTTTTTCTTGTTTTTCCATGTATGAAAATCTGCCGAATCCAGACATTGCTATGAATATTGTATCGGTTTCATTATTAAATTGGTATTCAGTATTTGCTTCTATAAAACAATTTGCAATGTATGTATTACATGCTCCTGCTTTACCATAGTTGTAATATTCATCAAAGTTTATACCAATAAAATCTGCCCAAGTTGGGTGCGGCCAATTTGTATAACTACATCCAAATGCGAAAAATCTTTTATTCATAGTAATTAATCTTCTCCGTATAGTGAAAACCTTTTTACAGGTATGTCCACTTCTTCTTGTTTAATAATTTCAACCGTTCCTTTCCTTGCTTCGATGTAAAAATTGGTATCACCATGTGTTTGATACCAAGCTTCCAAAGCATCGGTGAGAGATGGATATATATTGTTTACCCTTGCGTCGGCAAATACCCATCTATCTCCTGGTGGAACTCTTTTAAGGATTAATTCCTTTTGTTCTTTGAGTTCTTTTTCCATATTAGAATACTTCAATAATGTTTGTTTCTGATACTTTTACTACTTCGTATTCAAGTTTAACTGCTTCCTCTACGAATTTGTTTACTAACTTAGCTTCTGCTTCTGTTACTGACATTGCGTCTACTAAATAATTTTCTTTTTGTTTTTTGATTTTACCTTTAGCATCTTCTACTTCGATTGCTACTTGTACTGAATAATACTTTGCCATAACT
>CAIKLL010000144.1 GCA_903828265.1 uncultured Rickettsiales bacterium | reverse complement strand
TTGGTTTGGAGTAAGCGATATATGTTCTCTCTATCGTAGAGAGTAATTCTGTGGTATTTTGTCATTAGCAACACTGGCTTTGTATTTTTGAATGAATTCAAATATACAGTGTTGCGCTAGATTATTAAACTGGCCAATTCAAAATAATTATTAACCAAATTAACATTTTCATATATTCCCTGAACTTGTTTTAAAATTATTTTTCTATCTAGTTCTGATAATTGAATATGTTTATTAAGATAAAGGTAAGCCGTTTTTCCTACTCTAGTAATGTAATTATAAGCTTTTAACAGATCATAGGACTGAGCTGGATTTAAAACAGCAGCAAGTTTTCTCTTTAGTTGCAAATCAGGAGAATTACCGGGATTATTTTCTATTTCAGCAAGGTATTTTTCTCTTTCTCGATAGTTTATTTCCTCGGATGTTAAATTATTTTTGATTTTAAAACCATTATTACTTATTTTTACCGCATCTCGCAGTTCATAAGCAAAAGCCTTCCCCATATAGCTTAAAAATGCTTGTTTGCTTTTAAAATAGTGATCAGTTAAGCGTTTCGACATATCAAGCAATATTTCATTCATGCTATTTAATGAAAATCTTCTTTTTGAGAGAGATTGGAGGGTTTTACAATCTTCTTCGGTTAATGGATAAAAATCTTTTAATTTCTTATTTTGTTTAATTTGATTTGGATTATTTCTGCTATTTTCTTCATCTCCAATGCAATTTGCTTGATCTACTTTTGTTATCGGAATTTTTATTGTAGATCTAATTCTTACATTCTCTGTTTGAAAGTCTTTATTTAATAATAGACTAAATTTAGCGACGTAAGGGTCAGAAAAAGTTCCGCTTTGTTTAGCAAATTCTTCCCCCTTAAAGCTTGCTCGATCTATTGCTTGATACATCAATACACGGCTATTTTTTGATAGTTTTAAGCTTATTTTCCATAAACATTTATCCTGCCTATCTTGATCGGCAGATCCTTTTTTCAGATAAAAACGCTTTGAGTTAACAAAACCAAATTTTTCTAAAGACTTTATAGACCGAGATAAATGTTTTTGATTGCAGCAATATCTATTAGCTAGCTCTTTATAAGAGGAAATAAATGAAAAATCAGTATCTTTCTTCTCAATGTTTTTTAATAAAACTCTACTATTTTTGTAACATTTCATATAGAAGTCCAGCCATATTACTTTCTGGAACGAATTTAGCTCATCACTTGCAGTAATAGCATAAAGTAATTTATAATTAAGCTTAACGAATAATTTTGTTCTAGCCAAATAATCCCTTTTTGATTCAACCGATGGATCATAAGGGAGATGTTCCCCGCGCTTACTCGGTGATCTGCTTAATTCCTCAAATATAGGATCCGGAATGGCAGGAATAATCATATTCCTTTTATTTTGGCCACAGCTATTTTTGGTTTTTATAATTACAAAATAGCCCTTTTTCTCCAAACTTTTCTGCATTGAAAATATTTGGGCTCTAGAACACCTAAGTTTTGTGGCCCATCTTTCGCTAGGTAAGGCAGCAACTCTTTTTTTTCCTGAATTAGCATTAATTGTAGCTAAACTATCGACAAAAAAATAATACAATTTTTCTAAAGTAGATAAAGAAACGTTAGTTAAAATATGCTCAAAAATACAGTTACTAACCGGTATATAGGATTTACTTGTAACTAGGTTAAAAAATGAAAAAAAATTTATTTTCTTATTAGAAGATAACAATTCTTGGTTTAAATTCCTACGCGTTTCTCCCTTAGTGGGATCAGGTAATTTTTCTACATATTGCATAATAACTCCTTAATTAAGGAGTTAAACATTGACTTCTTAACCAAGAATGTTAGTATGAATAAAATACTTAATTATTGTTTTTAAAACGTGCTTGCCAGCTTAGTTTAATTCATACTTAAGTGTTCTTGGGGTTAAGCTCTTTAAGTTTAACTCCTTTTATTTTACCAATTTCTCCATTATTGAACTTATAATCAAACTTGAAGAATATTTTCCCAATTTAATTTATAGCTACAACCATATAATTTAATTACTCGTTTTTTTTTAAATTAATATTTTACTCTTCATTTAGGACAGTTGTTTTTCCCGTTCTACTATTAATTGGATGATAATAGCAGCTTTATGATTTTCACTAACAATATTTATGATTAAATTAACTTTGCACAAAAACTAAATTTATCGATCAGTAAAGTCATATATTATTATAAACACCCTGTTCTTATTGTGGTTAAATACAAACAATTCGTCAAGCCTTTAGTAAATCAACTAGGGTTTTGTAGTATCAATCCTAGAATATTAAAAGAATCCATACGTGTTACAAATTTAGATGATATACAATTTACTTATAGTATTAATTTATTAGTATCACTGTACTAAAGGTAGAAAAAATATCTACTAAGTCAGTAGATTTCTTATACTACCTAAATATTAATCAAAATATATAAAATCAATGGAGGTTATGATGAGCAAATTAGTAAAAACGCTTAACAAAGAGATAGATAAAGGTACTAAAAAAACTAGACTCTAGCGTTAGTCAGGCAATAGGAATACCAGAAGGGACACAAGTCGGGCACGCTATGAATGTAGATTCTGCTAAACATAAAGAAGCAGTAAAATCCTTAAAAGGATAATCGGTTTCCAAACAACATGATCCGTCTGTTAACGCCGCCGGCGAAGTCTCTGATATTACCGATAATACAGAATCCTGTTAAAGTTTTACAAGAGCCTGAGGGATTATGATTAAAAACTTATCCCCATTTTTGGGGGTAAGTTTGTGGATTAACTAATAAACTAGGCATCTTAATATTGTTTACAAAGATTGCCTATAGAATAGGCAATCTGATTTAAGGGGTTCTATACTATTCATTCAAGCTTACTATCGTTTTTTTCCGGATGAATATAATAATAATCCATCGATC
Source organism: uncultured Rickettsiales bacterium (assembly GCA_903828265.1). Lineage (GTDB taxonomy): Bacteria > Pseudomonadota > Alphaproteobacteria > Rickettsiales > Rickettsiaceae > Megaera. The sequence goes on along the minus strand of CAIKLL010000144.1, from coordinate 2,076 downwards.
CGGTTAGAAAAAATATTTAAAGCTTAAAGAACCTTGATGGCTACGATATTTGCCGATCAAATGCGCATTATATGAAAAAAGAATTTCTGCCTTATTCTTATAATCTATCCTTAAAGTAGATCCTATATTATAAGCAGTACCGCGGGATTTAACCGGAACATTAGCAATAACAGCCTCTAGTACCCTAGCTACTTGATTATCATTGGCCTTACTATTTATATACTTACCTACTTGAGTATGCACCCCGGGAGTAAGAGAAAAATTTTCTGACAAATTATAATTTACTCCTGCTTTTATTCCCGCTAGCAGTAGCCAGCTAGTATAGCTGGTAGGAGAAGTTTTCCTATTAAATAATCCGGCATTTGTTTCCTCATAACCTTCATCATAACTTTTGCTAAAACGTAGCCCAATGTTAGGCATGAGGTAGTATTTTTGCAGATTGGGAACCTTATAGTTCAGGACAGCTTCTGCGCTATAAGAATCTACATCGAAACTGCCGTAAACTGTCCTAAATCTATTAATATCAATTTTTCTTTGTGTTTGCTGTTTCACTTGGATCTTGCCGACCGAAGCAAGCCCTTGCAGGATAAAATCATTAGTTAATTCACTAATTCCATATAAGGAAAAAACATCACTAGTAGTGGTGGCTTTATTTCCGGGACCAATTTTATATTTAAAATTAGCAAACATCCGAGTATATGAAATACCAATGAGACTATCTTCAGTAATATTAGCATCCACACCTACCGTACCGCCGTGGTTATGTCCCTTAAAACCCATTTGCTCTAATTCCTGCCCTTGATTAATAAAACCGTAAAGGCCTCTAACCCATACACTTTTTCGCTTTGCGTTTATTGCATCCTCACCGGCAGCAATACCATAAAAATTTCCATGAAGCGGGGTAATTAACTCGCTGATTCTTGAATTAGTTGGATCAGTAGCAATCAGCATTAATTCATCATAAATCTCAAATTTATTTTCTTTAAAATCAACTGGTTTTTGTCCTTTTATTTCTTCTATTGGATCAGGGGGCGTCCCACCTCCGCCATTTCCACCGCCACCGCCATCGCCGGCAATCATATTATTGCTAATATTCTCCAGAGTCTGTTGTTATAGTTCTTCCTGCTGGGTCTTACTAAGAGTTTTTACATAACTGTCACTCGTGGGATCACCCTTCAACCTACTTTTGGAAGCTTTTTTAACAACATATATTTTAGGAGACGAACCATCAGCTGTACTTGCTTTTTGCACGGCATCCTCCACTGCAGATATAAATTTGGTGACTGCTTTTACTTGCTCTATGGATAAACTCCTTAGTGCTGCAACATCTGAGGGAGACTTACCCCGTCTAATTAATTCATCAGCTTCTGGCTCAGATACTCCTCCTTTTAACATTTCAATTTCCGAATGATCAAGAGAGACTACCGCCTTAACCTGTTCTGGAGAAAGTGTTTCCACTAAATTATGCTTAGAAGATGAGATTACTACAGGGAATAACGGGATTGTTGCCGTTGAAGTCATAGAAGCTGCTTGTAAGACCTCAATTGGTGTAGTAGATAGTTTAGCTATCGTCCCTTCAGCTAGTTCAACAACACTACTCCGCCGTACTGGTTGTGGGTCGGTAATAATTTCCTCCCCTGTTTCATTTACAAACCATTTATAATGACCGACTGAAGTATCCACAACGCATACCTTAAAAACCTTATTAAACTTACCAAGGGTTTTAGCGTCCTCCGCTTTAACCCAATCACTATAAGTTTCTCCTCTAGGATTATGCATATAATATCTTGTTAGATCATTTTGTACTGCGGGCGCGATATCTGCATCTTTTGAAGGACTTATTCTTCTATCATAAGTAAGACTACTCCCGGCATAGCCTATTTTTCCGAGTTCATAATACCTTGTTTCAATTCCTTTACCTAAAGCTGTGCTGTTATAGGGTAGAAACACAAGCAAAGAGATAAATTTTAATAATAAAGATGAAGAGATTGTAAATTTTTTATAAACACGCATAGCTACCACTCTACAAATTAAATTTATATTCCTAACAACTATAATATTTATTCAATTTTAATT
>CAIKLL010000143.1 GCA_903828265.1 uncultured Rickettsiales bacterium | reverse complement strand
GTTAGGAGATCAATCTGTTGTTTAACATCTTGTAAAATTGATTGAGACATTTTAACGACGATTAAATTGGTTTCAACGGTCTGTTTTTCGTTAAGTGCCAAGTCTTGAATTTCTTCGATCAGGTTATCAAGATCGAGTTCTTAAAAGTTGCTCTAGGAGTTTTACTGTTTGTTGTATCCATTGATAATAATCTTGTTCATAAATTTATAAAAGAAAGGTGATCGCTATTTATTTTCTCTTTTTTGCTTTGGCATAGGCAAGATCATGTTCAGCAAAGTTCAAAATTAGAATAAATTTTAGATATTTAGATCTGATAGCCACGTTTTTTTAACCATTCCTCTAATTCTTGTTTATTCATTTCATCCCCTTCTTGGATTGTTGTAATCCATTGACTAGGATCATCTAAATCTTTAATTCGTTCAATTGCTTTTTCTTCCGCCGAAAAATGATGATCGCTTGTACCTTTTTGAGCAATATAGGCGATTAGGTCTAAACGCTCATTCCAAGTTAGGAGATCAATCTGTTGTTTAACATCTTGTAAAATTGATTGAGACATTTTTTTGCATTGTTTATTGCTAGGGTAAATAATCTGTATTTAGAATATTTTCAATTGTAAAAGGACATTGTTCAGGAAAGATTTCTACGGCTAAATCGGTTTCATCGGCGGCTTGTAGTCTAGCTTCTTGATAAGATTCTAACCAAATTTTGGATAGATAGGTTTTTAGGCTGGGGCTAACTTTCAGATCATCTCGAATTTGGTAACGATGTCGCCGAATGGAGGCTTTGATCTCTCCTGAATGTTGTTCAGGTTGATATTGCCATTTTAACAAAAGTTTTAAAACGACAATTAAATTGGTTTCAATGGTCTGTTTTTCGTTAAGTGCCAAGTCTTGAATTTCGTCGATCAAGTTATCAAGATCGAGTTCTTGGAAGTTACGTTGCTCTAGGAGTTTTCCTGTTTCTTGTATCCATTGATAATAATCTTGATTGTAAAGAGTTGAATTCATAGGATTTAATTTATAAATTTATTGAACAAAAGAAATAAAAAAAGAGCGACGGCTCTATATTTTGATCCCATTAGATTTACAAATAAAATGGATTAGTTTTTCAATCCATCCTTCTAATTCAATTTTAATAGAAGAATTAGTTATCTTTTCAAAATTTTCTTTATTTTTTTCTTTATTTTCTTTTGAAACTAGATAAGATTCTACTAAATTTCTAGCAAGTTTTACTTTGTCAGCAGTTGGCTTTTTTTTTGGCTTGCTACTTTTATATTTCCAAAAGTAACTGTATATAGTTTTGCCACTTATTCTATCAACATTGTGATGATTTTTCTTGATAATTTCTTCAACAATATCAGGATCTAGATAATTTTCAACTTCTCGACCATCCGTAATCCAGTGAAAACCTTGGAATTCACTATTTTCAAATTCTGATTTAATTCTTTCATTAGCTGGCTTTAAAGAGTCATTTGTATTTTTTTTATCACTATCACACATAACTACTGTGTTACGACTAATTTTCAATAAAGAAATAAAGTCGTTTAAATCTTCTAAATCAGAATCATTTTCATTTTCTGAATCGGATACCGATAAATGACTTAATAAACCCCCACCATAAAACATAATTGTGTAATGAATTTTCTCTTTTAGTTCTGGTGAAAAACACTGAATCCAATAGTTTAAATAAATACGGTCTGATGGGCCTTCTACCCAAATCACGCAATTAGTTTGTAGTAAATCTGAAGGCTTGTATCCTAAATCAGATAAAACTGTAGTTTTATGATGATCTGTTTCGACTCTGTTGACAATAGAGCAACCATTTTCATAATTAACGTGAAATATTGATACGTCAGGAGTATCTAAAAAATGAGCAGAATGGGTTGTAATGAAATATTGATTATTAGTTTTTTCTTGAAGATAGTTGATTAGCTTTTTTTGTAAAAGTGGATGCAAATGTAATTCTGGTTCTTCCATGCAAATCACTTGATTTTCTTTAATCGTTGCCGCCGCCGCAAGAATAATTACTTCATGAATTCCTGTTCCTAAAGATTGTAATGGTAGAATTTTTCCATCCATTTCTACTAATATTTTTGATTTATCATGAGGGATTTCTATCTTAGCTGATTCATTATCCGTGACAGTTCTTAAAAATTGATTGATTTTTTCAAATTGTTCTTTTTTATGTTGTTGAAAATGATCAGGATGCTGTAATTCGGCTAATCCATCGATTAAACCCTGGCCGTTAAATTCGTTATCATTAAAGATAGTACCTGGATTACCTACTTCTCTAATAGCAGGAATAAGGCTGATTCCAAAATCTTTTTTAAAATAACTTTTAAAATAACCTGAATAATCTAATATAAAATCACAAATATAACCTAAAATTCCTTTGAGATAGAGAATTTGATCTTCACAAGTTTTTGGATTTTTCTCCCAAAAAGTTATAGGTATTTCTTCATCTAAACTTTCAAGATCTTCAGTACTTGTCTTAAAAGTTTTCCATCCTTCTAATTTAAGCTCCTCTAAATTTTTAAAATCTAAATAAAGTGGTTCTAAACCTGTATTTCCAAGTCCAACTGCTGTAAAAATATGTTCTTCAATATAAGAGCTAATAAATGTAAATCGACTACCTATTTTATTTTTCTTATTAGTTAACTCAAATAAATTATCATCGGTACAAAAGAAGCTTGAAGATAGAATTTTAGTTAATATTTCACCTTTACAACTATGTTCAAGATACTCGGTGGTTTCATAATTTCTATTTTTTGCAATTGAGTTATACTCTTCAATCAGCTTTGCTTTCCAACCTTTTTTAGCATAAAAATAAAACTCTATTTTGATCTCATTTTTCTGAAAAGGTGTAAAATTATGATAGTCAACATTATCAAATTTTATATCTTCTCCACGAAATATCGAAAGATAATGCTTGTATAAAAAATTTAATATGTTGGATTTACCAGAATTATTGCGACCGATAAACAAATTAATTTTTTTGAAAGGGTATATCTGTTGAATATCTTTAGGAAAGCTTCGATAAGAAGAAATACCCAAGCCATGAATATAAACACACCTATTTAAATCATTGTTCATAAAGCGTTTTTAATCAAGCAAACTTTTCAACAAACTCAGAAAATAAAATAGATAAGTTTCTAAAATACTAATGTTATTTTAAAGTAAATTAGAAACTTTTCTCTGATAAAATAAGTGCAGAATTATTCGTGTTTAAAACAACTAATTTGCACAGGCTGAACAACCCGCTTCCGATTCCTTAAAATTATCCTTCTGGACAGTGCGGACATAATAAACCGCCTTACAGCCCTCTTTCCAAGACAAAACCAAAGTATCAAAAATATCTTTCGCTGTTAAACCTCTGTCGGGTT
>CAIKLL010000142.1 GCA_903828265.1 uncultured Rickettsiales bacterium | reverse complement strand
TTAGCTCTGTAAATTTTTTTAAATGATCGCTGATTGTATCAACATGCAATAATAATGCCTCAGCAATTTTCTCATTACTCCAACCTTGATTACTTAAAATAACCGCTTTTATTCTATCGCAAATCCTTCGGTCATGCTCCTTCTTGTGCTGAGCTCTTAAAGATAAAATTTCTTCGTTCGTTAAATTAATCATTAGGCAGTTACTAAAATTATTCACTCTACAACTCTCAGTACCATATTTTCTAATGGGTTGCAAGCCCTTTTTGAGATTCTTCAATGATTAGCAGTATAGTACCCCACAGTTATTGAATAACTCGTATTATTTTGCGCTGCAGTAGCGCAAATAAAGCCACAAGACTCTGGTTGTTTAGATTGAAAAAATACTCTTTTAACCAATCGAAGCCATACGTAAATAATGAATATAATTTTCGGCCATGTTTTTTAATTTTGATTGGCTTTATGTTATTTTTAATTTCTCCTGCAATCACACAAACGGCTAAAGATAAAGACGTTATGGCAAACAATTTTCTAAGTTTTTCTTGATCCGTTATATGAGTATCTTCAATATTAAAACCAGAAGTTTTAAGAGATTTAAAGGTTCTTTCAATACTCCACCTTTGCTTATATGCTATCAACGCAACCTCTCCAATAACTACATTACTTACTACGAGCAGCAGCTCTTTTTCAAGCTGTAAGCAAGTTACTTTTATCAAGATGCCATAAAGCTTGGTATCTACAGTTTTCATTTCGCTTTTCTGCATTCCAGAAAAATATTTACCAAATTTCATTTTTCCGCCATTAGGATGATTCATTTGTTCATTCTTTTTTACTCTAATTGCAAAAGGTATTTTTTGATCTGTATTAAGGTATTCTAACCACTTTTTACCTACAAATTCTCTGTCAGCAAGAATTATTTCAATCAGTTCTTTTGGCACAATCTCTATAATTTGTTCAATAAGTTTTTTCCTTTCTTCAGTTGAAGAGTTGCCTTTCTTATCTAAAAGTAACCATGCTATAGGAATTGAAATAGATCCGTAAACTACTGCTGCTACAAAAAAATTAAGATTACTACTACCAAATTTCCAATTCGTTCTATCTATTGCTATCACAAGCTTTCCAAATGGTTGCATTAATTTTACTATTATTTTCCCAATGATAGTAAAATCAATTGCTTGTTCTAAAAGTAAACGTTCAATTTTAACTATCTTTGCATGTAAGTTACCTTTAGAACCTACGTTTATGGCTAATTCTTTGATTTTTACAGTTTTAGCTTTAACCACTCCCCAAATTAAATCGCCGAATGTTGCAATTCTTGCTGGATGCCAATCCAAAAATGTATATAATATACTGTATAGTGATTGAGTATCCATAATGCCTCCGCTGCTTTGAATACAACGGATATTAGGGTTTCTCAGTCACTTATTCAATCATTTTTACCTTTTAACCCCAAAAGTGTGGGGTACTATGATCTTTTCTTAAGACAGAGTCATTTTGCATCTCTGCTCTAAATCCTAGATTTGGTGGTATTGCAGCTTTAACCCTTACGCCATTACCAAAGTTTGTTTCATGATTAATTAAAGCTTCATAGGTAGA
>CAIKLL010000141.1 GCA_903828265.1 uncultured Rickettsiales bacterium | reverse complement strand
CATATTCTGATAATTTTCACATTCAAAATAATCACATTGATCAAGTTCCTGCTTCAATTCATAATATTTCTTACTGCAAATATCCATTAGTTTATTCCTTCAAATTTTTATTAATTTTAGTGCAAATAATTGCTTGATCTTGGCCTGATGGGTGGGTAGCTGTAGAAACGGCAAACTGAGATTCTATAAGATAGGATAAAAGGAGGACAGAGAGAAATTTCTTTGATAACTATTCATATTTAAAAATAAATTTCACTTTACAGATTCTGACATGAAGATAAAAATAATTCCTCCTAAATTTTATGGATAAGTATATCAAAAGTAATTTACCGATAATGATAAAGTGATAGTAACTTTATAAGATTATAGACAAAAAGCAACAAATAATCTATATTGAGGTTGCGGTAGAGATAAATAATATACCGACCCTACTAATTATAGGAACTATTAGTTATGAATAAAGAAGTAATCAAAGTAGAACCATCGTATCATATTTTATTGAATGATATTGCCGATATAATAAAAAGAAGCAAACAAAATGTTGCGACTACGGTAAATTCAGCAATTGTATTATTATATTGGACAATAGGAAAGAGAATTGACGATGATATTTTAAAAGGAGATAGAGGGAATTATGGTGAGCATATAATATCTCAGTTAGCACAAGAATTAACAGTAAAATTCGGGCAGGGGTATACTAGAAGCAGCTTATTTAGAATGGTGAGATTTGCTAAAATATATTCAGATCAAAGAATAGTTGCTACAGTGTCGCAACAATTATCGTGGTCACATATTATAATTATTTGCCAAATAGAAGATGGGGTTAAAAGGGACTTTTATCTAGAAATGGCTAGAATAGAGAGGTGGAGTGTTAGGAGAGCTAGAAATAAGATAAATAGTATGCTGTTTGAAAGAACAGCGATAAGTAAGAAACCTGAAGAAGTGATAAGAGCTGAGATTGATAAACTGAGAGAAAAAGATGAATTAACACCAGATTTAGTTTTTAGAGATCCTTATTTATTAGATTTTATGAATTTGCCTGGCAAGTATTCTGAAGGTGATCTTGAGAACGCTATTTTGGATAATATAACAGAATTTTTGTACGAGCTAGGGAATGATTTTTGTTTTGTAGCTAGGCAAAAAAAAATGTCTACACAAAATACGGACCGATATCTTGATTTATTATTTTATCACAGGGGATTGAAGAGATTAATAGCAATAGAATTAAAGCTTGGAAAATTTGAGCCAGAGCATAAAGGACAAATGGAGTGGTATTTACGTTGGCTAGATAAGAATGAGCGCAAGGAAGATGAAGAGAGACCAATGGGAATAATATTATGTGCTGATAAAGATCAAGAAGATGTTGAGTATTTAGAGTTAGATGAAGCTAATATTCATGTTACTAAATACTTAACTCAATTACCACCAAAAAAACTGCTAGAAGAATACCTACATAAGGCAATAGTATTGGCACGTGCTAGTTACGAAACAAGGAGACTAAAGAAAAAGGATGCAGATTAATGTGGAATTAGATAAAAAGCATGTATATTTAATTAAAAGTTACTCATGAAGGAAAATTGGAATAAAGAGAATCTAGAGAGATATTGGCAGTTAGATGAAAGGGATCAAGAATTCTTGAATTATAAAAAGGAAGAGAATAAGTTGATCTGCGCAGTAAAAATAAAATACCTAACTTTAAAAAATAATTTTCCAGAAAATCTAGAAGAAGTTCCAAAAAAAGTACTAGAGTATATAGCAAAAAATTTAAAAATTTCTCTTTGTTTAGCGAAGGAATACAAATGGAATTGCAGGCTATCAAGGCATCATAACGTAGAAATAAAAAATCATCTTGGATATAAAGATTACATAGCTGATATAAGAAAAGATTTTATCAATTGGCTAAAAACAGATCAAATATCGTTAGGACTGGGAAAACAAAAAATTATTGAAGGTGCTATATTGTATTTAGAAGAGAATAAAATTCTAATCCCAAAAAATCTAGAAAGGGAAGTCTTATCTGTTATAAAACATTATGAATATGATTTTTTTACAGAAATAAATAAGTTATTAAGCAAAGAAGTAAAAATGCAGTTAGGTAATCTGTTAAAAGAAAAAACAAGGGATAATAAAAGCTTAATAAGCTATCTAAGAAGTGATAAAGGAGGAGTAAGTTTAGAAACAGTTTTAGAAAATATAGAAAAGCTAAAAAAAATAAAGGCCTTAGGTATAGATATCAAGATATTTAGTAAATATAAGTGGGATTTATTGAAGAAATACGCAGAGAAAGTTTCTGTTGAAAGAATTATGGATTTGAAAAGAAGAAATGAGTATTTAAAAAATGGGTTATTGGCGTGTTTTTGTCATATTAGAAAATTAGAGATAGTAGATTATTTAATAGATACGATAGTGCAAATAACGCATAATTTATATGCGAGAGCAGAGAGGAAAGCAGATAAAGCATTGTTAAAAGAAGTAAAAAAAATAAGTGTAACTGAGCAAATAAAATTATTAAAGGATATATCAAAAAAAAGTATAGAGAATCCTAAAAAAACTATAGAAGAGGTGATATATCCTATAGCAGATAAAAAAACATTAGAAAAAATAGCACAAGGAGATGCGCCAATTAAATATAAAGAGAAGCACTATAAATTCATACATTCTTCTTATAGTCATCATTATAGAAAAATGTTATCTCCGATACTTGAGGAATTAGAGTTTATAGCTAACAATCCAAAGGATAATGAAGTACTGCAAGGCTTGGAATTAATAAAAAAATACGTAAATCAAAATAAACGCACTATAGCGAAAGAGGAAGTGCCATTAGATGGAATAGTGCCAAAAAATTGTAGAGAATTTATATGCAGCGAGACAAAAGTTAAGAGGAATTATTATGAAATATGCTTATTATCTAGTTTACGAGATAAATTAAGGTGTAAAGAAATATGGTTAAAAGAGGCCTATAGGTATAGAGATCCACAAGAAGATGTGCATAAGGATTTTTATGAAAGAAAGGATTATTATTTCAATGAAATAAAGCAACCTAAAGAAGCTAAAGAGTTTATAGAAAAAGTGAAGCAAGAGTTGGATAAATGGATGAGAACATTTAGCAATGGTTATAATAAAAATATAAAAGTTACTATAGAGCTAAGAAATGGAGCATTTACAATAAAACTTGCAAAATCAAAAGCACAAGCGGCTCCAAAAAATATAGAGATACTAAAAAAAGATATCCAAAAACATTGGGTAGATTTGAGTTTATTAGACGTGGTAAAAGAGGCTGATTTAAAAATAAATTTTACGGATGAATTACAAAGCGTAGGAGATAGAGAGTTTAGTAATAGTTTTATACAAAGAAAAAGAAAAATATTATGCGTTTATGGATTAGGAACTAACATTGGCTTAAAAAGAGCTAGTGGAGCAGATTTTAATGTAAGTTACGATAATTTAAGACACACTCAAAATTTATGTATAACGACAAATAATATTAGAAATGCATGCACCAAAATAGCAAATAAGACATTAGAGATAAGGGATGAGATACTATGGGGTGTATCAAACACATTATTTTGTGCATCAGACGCAAGTCAGTTTGCAGTATGGGATCAAAACATAATGAGTGAATGGCATGTACGATATGGTGGGAAAGGAGTTATGGCATATTGGCATACAGATAAAAAATCATTATGCATATATTCGCAATTAAAAAGATGTTCATCCTCAGAAGTGGCGTCAATGATAAAAGGAGTTATACATCATTCAACTGAGGCAGAAGTACAAGCGAATTGTGTAGATACAAAAGGGCAAAATTTAGGAGCATTTGGTTTTAGTTATATATTAAATTTTGATTTATTGTGTAGATTTAAATCAATGAGAAATCAAAAGCTATTCAGTCCAGATAAAGGTAAAGAATATAAAGAAATAAAAGAAGTGATATCTAGGGTGATAGACTGGGAATTAATAGAAAAATATTATGAACAAATAATATTATATTCTGTGGCATTGAAATTAAAAAAAGCTGAGCCAGAAGCGCTATTAAAGATATTTAATTCAAATAATTTAAAGCATCCTGTATATCAAGCTATACAAGAATTGGGTAGGGCTGTAAAAACAATTTTTTTATGTAGATATTTAAGCTCTGAATCCTTGAGAAGAGAAATTCATGAAACATTAAATGTTATTGAAAGATGGAATGGCGTAAATGAGTTTATTTTTTATGGCAAAAAGGGAGTGATATCAACTAACAATTATGTTCAACAAGAGCTAGCAATATTATCACTTCACTTAGTGCAAGCTTGCATGGTCTACATCAACACATTAATGATTCAAAAGGTCTTAAGTTTAAAAAGATGGAAAAATGTGTTAACTGAAAGAGATAAAAAGGCACTAAGCCCATTAATATACGAACACATTAATCCGTATGGAAGATTGGATCTGGACATGAAGAAAAGAATTAATTTTATGGTGAGTGATAATGAATAAAGAAGAAATTATAACAGGTTTTGTAGAAGATTCTTATACTATTAGGATGTCAGCGAGTAAAAAAGCAAAACAAATAGCAAAATATTTTAGACAGGAACGCGCAGATTATGAATATACAAAAGATGTATTTAGAAAATTAAGAGAAATATTGGATATCAGAGTAACAAAAAAAGCAAAAAAGTTACCCTATGTTCCTACTGAAGAAGAGATTAAAAAATATTATGAAGTAGTATGGAAATCTAAAAATTTACTTCATATAATCATGATCAAAACATTATTATATACAGGAGTTAGAGTAACAGAATTAATTAATATAAAATTAGAAGATGTTGATATCAACAATTGTCAAATAAAAATTAGTAACGGAAAGGGAAATAAAGATAGAATAGTTCCGTTCCCACAAAACTTTAAGGAAGTATTGGGCGTACATGTACAAGCAATGAGCAAAATAAAGGCAAAATATCTCTTTGAATCATCATGGAAAAAGCAATATACAGATAGAGGAATAAGAAAAATACTGGAAAAATATACTAAGGAGGCAGGTATTGATAGATCAATATCTCCACATAAATTACGCCATTTTTTATTCACGTGGATGAAAAGACAAGGGATCGATGATGCTCTTATACAGCCATATTCAGGGCACGAGAGCAGGATTTCTTTAGAAATATATTCTAAATTAGCTATTAATGATGCTCAAGAAAAATATGATGCCGTTATAT
>CAIKLL010000140.1 GCA_903828265.1 uncultured Rickettsiales bacterium | reverse complement strand
TATTTGATTTAATATTAATAAAACCTAATATGCCTCAGGAAATCATTAAAAAAGCTAAAGAATTATGTGAAAGTTCAAAATTTAAATTATAGAGGTCTTATACAGCGCTAAAAGCTAAAGAAAAAATATATCAAACAGAGGTATCAAAAGACCTAATATCAACAGTAATGGATGGTGTAATAGAAGAAGTAAACAGCTGGCAAACAAGGTTATTGGATAGTGGTATACCCAATATTGAGAGTGTTGAAATCCAGAAGAGGATTTGGTAAAATAAGTTGAGAACAAAAAGCGGTACAAAGAGATGTCAAAACAAATTAATATGGTGAGTTTGGATCAGTTGGTGAGCAAAAATCACGATTACAGAAAATTTAAAGCTATTTTTGATTTTGAAATGGTAGAAGAGGAGTTAGGCAAAATAGAGAGTAGAAATAACTACAAGGGATACGGTGTATTTCGGCTGTTTAAGTGTCTTCTTCTGCAGTTTATGGAAGATATTTCTGACAGAGAATTAGAGAGGTATTTGGGGGATAGCAATGCCGCAAAGTGGTTTTGCGATTTTGATCTAACGGAGCGCACACCGGACTACAGTGTTTTTAGCAAGATACGCAAGAAATTAGGCACTAATCTTTTGTCGAAGATATTTGCAATATTCAGAGATCAATTGAGAGCAGCTGGGTATATGAGTGAAGTTTTTACTTTTGTAGATGCAAGCTATTTAATATCAAAGGCTAGCCTTTGGGAGGAACGTGATGAAGCTAGAAAGAAGAAATATGACAAGCTCAATAATGAGGTTTTGCCTAAAGTTGCGAGGGATAAGCAGGCTAAGATAGGTTGCAAGGGAGGTAGCAAATTTTGGTATGGATACAAGAAGCATGTTAGTGTGGACATCCAGTCTGGTATGATTAACAAAGTTGCAATTACCCCTGCTAATTTAACTGATGCTCAGGGTTTTGCTCATGTATTGCCAAAAAGTGGCGCAACTTATGCAGATAAAGGATACTGCACTGCTACTGCAAAAATTGCAGCAGCAAGAAGGGGAGCGCATCTTTGCGCTGTTAAAAAGAATAATATGAAGGGTAAGAATTTTGATTTAGATAAATATTATACGAAAATTAGGTCGCCATTTGAGCGTGTTTTCGCGCAAGATAACAAGCTACTGCGTTATCTTAGTATTGCAAAGAATCAATTTGCAGAATTTATGAACGCCATATGTTTTAATTTGAAACGGCTTGTGGTTCTGAGTGCTTAAACCAGTGACTCAATTCGGTTTCATTAATCAAGAATATGAAATAGCCCAATCTGCTAGCTAATTTTCAATATAATCAGCAGAGAATTGACCTGATTTTCCCTCTCTTGTTCAATAATAACATCATATCAACTATTTTTCTCTTTTAATTTTCTCAAATCCTTAGATCTCAACATTCTCATATTATATTTGGATTGCATACATGTAAAAGTAAGAGATAATCATACTGTAATAAATAAAGCATTGTACTTGGCTATAGGAGTTAATATGGAAGGCAAAAAGGAGTTATTAGGTATATGGATAAGCAAAAATGAAGGAGCTAAATTTTGGATGCAAGTAGTGACAGAGCTAAAAAATAGAGGTGTAGAAAAAATATATGTAGCGTGCGTAGATGGCCTCAAGGGTTTTACAGAGGCTATAAATAGTGTCTTTCCAGACACAACAGTACAACTGTGTATTGTGCATATGGTGCGTAATCCAGTAAAATATGTATCACATAAAGATTTAAAAGAAGTGACAACAGATTTAAAGAAGATTTACGGCTCTACAAGCGAGGAAGAAGGTGCTAGAGAGCTAGAGGAATTTACAAAAAATGGGATTGTAAATATCCGGTTATTTCTGATATCTGGAAGCGCAATTGGGCTGGAATTAGCCCTCTTTTTGTCTTTCCTGAGGAAATTAGAAAAGCTATTTATACAACCAATATTATAGAAGCTGCTAATCGTCAAATCAGGAAAATCATAAAAAATAAGGGTGTTTTTCCAATTAACCTGCAACTAACCCCAATATCTATTTTCTTCATCTAGAGATTGAATTGTAGTATCATCAGAAAAGCAATGTCTATCATCAGCTGCAGTAGCAATTTTATGAAGTAACTCATACATTGAATCATCTAAATCCTTTTTGTTTTTATATTCTACCTTTAAAATATATTCTCCATCACCAAGTTTTTTATAAGCAGAATCGTAATCAGGGAGAATCCAATTTTCAATTTCCTCAATAACTTTCTTTTTCCCTCTAACATATTTTGTATTGTTTTCTATATTTAAAGAAAGTTTAACTCTCATGAATTTTTTATGATTGTCCAAATCAGCATTATTTTTCTTTTTATTTTTCATATTGCGAACTTTAATAAAAGAAAAGAGAGTAGGGTAGGTGACACCTAGAATTTTAGAGATAGAAAGCATTGATACCTTTTTATCTAGTAACTCTTGAATTTGTTCTTTATGAGGTTCTAATTTAGATTTGCCAGCTCCTTTAGGTCTACCAAGCTTAACTCCTTGGGCTTTTTTTGCAGCAAGTGCTACTTTTGTTCTGTCACTAATTAAATCTCTTTCAAGTTCTGCAAATAACCCAAACATTGTAATTGAGACCTTAGATTGGATAGAGTGCTTATTTTGCAAATTGATACCTTCCTTGATAGTAATAAGCTTTACTTTTTTTTCAATTAAGCAATTAACAATTTTTAAAATTTCTGAAAGACTTCTACCCAGTCTTGATAATTCAGTAATGATTAAAATATCATTTTCTTGAAGAGTAGCAAAAACTTCATTAATTTTTCGCTCATTTTGATTTTTTCTTGAAGAAATTTCAACTTCTATAAATTTATTAACAATAAAACTATTTTTTCTAGCAAATTCATTAATAGAATTTTTTTGATTTTTTAAATCTTGCAAAGAAGTAGAGATTCTAATATATCCTAAGATCATTAATCACAAGGAGTAAAGAGATTGTTATTAATGGCAGATTTATCAAAAGAAAAAGTCTGCTTATATCCCAAATTATAATTAAGTTTAGAAATAAGAGAATCAGAAAAATCTGTATTTTTAAGTTCATATTCTTCAAGAGCGAGCCAAAGCACGTTATGATATTCAAAAGCAAATTCTTCAGTAGAAAGTATAATTCTAATAGTTGATGAGATTTGTTGTTGAGTGTATTTATAACCTTTTTCTAAAACCCAGATAAATTCACATAAAACAATATTATTTATAAAAATAGATTGGGGTTTATTGTTATAAATTGCCAATAAGTTTTCAGCAGCTTCGGCTTGTTGCAGATCATCTTGAGTTATATACCTGACAAGAATATTAGTATCAATTGCGATCATTTACTTATTTTTAATAATTTCATTCATTTCATCGCAAGATAATGTTTTATCAGGCTTAGGAAGAAATCCTTTTAAATCTTTGAGAGATTTATTAACAGGGAGCATAATAATAGAATCACCCTTATTAATGAATTCAAATTTATTACTAGCTTTTAGTCGTAGTTTATTTCTAATAAGTGCAGGTATAGTTATCTGTCCTTTTTCATTCATAGTAGAGTATAAAGACTTTTCCATAAGAATAATGTATAAATTAACATATAGTATATATTTATAGCAATAGAAATATAATAGCAACTAGTTATTAAGTAAATGCACCATAAAAAAATAAAATGTAATGATATATCTTAATTAAGGGTAAAATAAGAGCAAAAATTAGAGTAAAAAAGAACTTTATTCAAGAAAAGGTAAAAAGCTATTTATACTTTATAATAGTAGACAAGAAAAAGCAACTATTCATTGGTAAATAATCTCTTTAGAAAACGGCCGTTTCTTTTTTATAATTATACCCCATATTCACCATGTAGCTTTTTCATAATTATTCAAAATAGTTTGGTCTGCTGTAATTAAATAGCAATTTCTCATTTGTGATGTTGCCACAATGATTCTATCAAAGGGGTCTCTTGTCCAATTAAGCTTCATTGCTGATTTTATAACAGTATCAAAAGTAACTTCTTCAACAACCAATCCAACTTTTTCAGCCAAATAACCTATTATTATATCTGGCTCTTCATTAACTCTCTTTATTTCTTTTAAATATTGTAATTCTAATCTTACTATTGGAGATATAGCCAGATCATTTTTGTTAATCAAATTTTTAATTTTCGGGCTGAATTTTTTCTCAAGCTTATCGTATAGCCACAAAATTATATGTGTATCCAGATGATATGTCATTCTTCGCTTTCTTCTGACCACTGGTAGCATTTTTCAGAAATTAATAAATCAGGATCACAGGTTATACTGCCGTGTTTTTCCAAATTATCAAATTTGCTGCGTATTTCGTCATCAAGTATTATTTTAACTTTATGTCCTTTGCGCTCAATTGTTATGGGAATTCCCGTGTCTATTACTCCGTCAATTATATTGTATATGTTGCCTCTAAAATTAGTAATTGTTAATTTTGACATATCATTTGTATTGCATGTTGTACTTGTATACAGTATACGTAGTACGTACGTGTGTCAAGCGAAAATATTAAAATCTCAAAACCTATCTTGACCACTTAATTATAGCACTTTGATTTAGAGATGAGTTTATTCATGATATTACGGGGTTTGCAGTGAGTGTGCAAAAGAGGGTAGGGCAACTCTTGAAAACCATCGTTTTTTATATTATCTGTTCATCAATCAATTGGTTTCTGTATGAAATTTTAGCTACTTCTCAGGGTTCGTTTCTTCATGATTATCCTTCTCATTTTCATTAGGGTTTTTTGTATGTGATATTTTATACTTATAAACATCTAATATAAATTCTTCATCATCATCTTTATCAT
>CAIKLL010000139.1 GCA_903828265.1 uncultured Rickettsiales bacterium | reverse complement strand
GGTGAGAAAGGACAAAAGATCGCAGCAGCAGCAATGTGGAAGAATATCAAAAGATAAACCTTATGAACTTAGATAAATTAAAAGGACATATACCTGACAAGGTAATTGAACAAATTCCTGGCGTAATGCAGAAGTTCGAAATCAATACTCCTTTGCGTCTTGCTCATTTCCTTGCACAATGTGGACATGAATCAGGTGGATTTAGATTAACGAAAGAAAATTTAAATTATTCTGCTAAAGGTCTTCAAGGTATATTTAAAAAATATTTTCCAACAGAAGTAAAAGCAAAAGAATATGAAAGAAAGCCTGAAAAAATTGCTAACTTGGTTTACGGTAACAGGATGGGCAACGGCGCTGAATCAACAGGCGATGGAGCTAAGTACTGTGGTCGCGGTTATATTCAATTAACCGGTAAAGACAATTACACAGCATTTGGTAAAGCTATTAATGAAGATATTGCTGCTAATCCACAATGGGTTGCAGAAAAATATGCATTATTATCAGCAGCTTGGTTCTTTAATAAGAACAAATTGCATATAATGGCCGATGAAGGAGCTTCTGATTTAGTTGTAACTAAAGTTACTAAAAGAGTAAACGGAGGAACAATAGGATTACCAGATCGTATTAAACATTTCAAAGAATATCACGCATTATTATCATAATATGACAAACAGAGACATTATAAAAAAATTAATACTTAGGGAAGTTGAGAGAATGGAACCTAATGTACAGTCTTTTGAAGACGATCCAATTAACTTCTTGTTAACTAAGTATCCAACTCTGCAAAAGACCTTAGAGATGTTAATGACTCCAGCGTTCAAAGACTATGTTACAGGCATTTACATTATAGCTCCTAAACCAACTACTTTTAAAATTGTTTTACATAACGGTCAATACTTCACTTTAACCTTTTTAGGTAAAGCCTATGAAGCATCTGTAGCAGGTAAGAAATTTTACTTACAAACTATAGGTGAAAGAGAAAGAGCCACAAATGCAATTGCTAGATTACTTTCAATGGGTAATCCAATTGAAACAGAAGGTGCAGAAGGTGAAGAAACAGTTGCAGGCGAAGCGCCAGAAGCAGCAGAAGAAGCACCACCGCCACCAGAAGAAGCAGCAGCTGAAGAAACTGAATCATAGTATGATTAAATTAGCAGACATATTAAAAGAGACTTTAAAGGAAGCTAATATCATAAAGGTTCCAGAAGAGATCTTATCTAAACTTGAAGGTATTTACGATTATACTAAAAAATACGAGGAAAAATTAAAACAAGCTACAGAGGGTAACTCTTACAACGAACCCTACATTCCTTCCACATACGATAAGTATTTAAAATTCGATGATTTATCTGGAAAGCCTATCGAAGTCTCTGTAGGATATTATAATGACCCCGACGATTTAGCAGGAGGTAGAATGGATACTAATAAGGATATTATGCTTATTAATTTAGTTTTTTTTGGAGATAGGGAAAGCTTTTTAGAGTTAGGAGAGCATGAATTAGTACATGCAATGGATCCAAAAGTAAGAGATGTTAAGGTTATTGGAAAAATGTACCCTAAAAAAGGAGCAGAGCCAAGTAAGGATATGGAGAAGTACTTAAAGTCTCCATGGGAGTTTGATGCATTTACTGCACCGTTGATAAATAAGTTAAAGAGTAATTTAAATAGAGAAGGAGCTGATAAAGCAAAAGACCTACAGAGTATACAGCAAATGTTTTCTGAATTAAGGACTAAGAGCGTTGATGAGGTATCCAGAGATGAAAAATACGTTCCTTTAGCTCATTTATTTTCTAAGAGAGAGTACAACGACAAAGAATGGCCGAAGATTTTCAACGATTTTGCAGACGAATTAAATAAAATTAAGACCTGGATTACAAAACCAACACTATATAAAAAATTCTTACAGCGATTATATACAGGTTCTAAATAATGCCCCGCTATAGTCTCAGTATTATAGCT
>CAIKLL010000138.1 GCA_903828265.1 uncultured Rickettsiales bacterium | reverse complement strand
TAGAACATTCAAGGCACAGGTCGCCTGTTAATTTTCTTGTGCATGTCTTAGCTTGTCTTACTGGTTATGCTATTAAAAAATCCTCCTTAAAACTTGATGATTTAACCAATTCTTATCCCCTTTTATCCTAAACTGGCGTTAGTAGGCAAATAATGTAACTATTGATTCTACCATACCTGCTCTTTGATTCGTTCTGTTAAGATATAATTTACCCTCGTCTGGCCATATTTCTAACTTATTTTCTACCTTGGAATCAAAGATATAAGGGTTCTGTACTGGATTTATATCAATAGCTAACCCATAAGAGTGCATGGAAATAACTTTAGAGTTGGCGATTTTACGATAATTAAAGCAAGAGGAATTATTATCAGACATTGATAATTGATCATCACCATTATAATTATCTATAAGAGAAATCTTTTTAATAGGAAATTTAATTTTTAACAGTTCTTCAAAAATCGAAATCACATTTTTAGCTACCTTTTTGTGCACAATCATTTGCCCGGAAAGTAATTTATTTTCAAAATCATAATGTGTTAAATTAAGCAACCTTAAAGATTCAATTGGTACTGGGCATTCAGAAGTCCAGATATTTTTAGACTTCATTAAAATTGATAAAGGATATGGTACTTGCTCTATTGAAAATGTCATTATCTTACAAATTCTCCCATGAACGCTTTTGCGATAATACTAAAATCATCCAATTCTATAACCTAAATTTGGTATTAATTATACCGAAATAATTTATGCTTTAATCGCCTAGAATAAATTAATGCTAGTCAGAAAATTTTTTATATAATTCTTCTGACAATTCATAGTTACCGAATACTTTTTGGACGTCATCACTCTCTTCTAGTGCGTCTATTAATTTAAATAACTTAGTTGCTTTTTCTTCATCTTCTAATAGTATGGTATTTTGGGCTAACCATTCAAGACCGGATTCAATCGGGGTATCAAATATTTTTGTTAAATGCTCTAAGCATTCTGAAAATGCTTCAATATCAGTATAAATAATGTACTCAGATTCATCAGATTCTAAATCTTTTGCTCCTGCTTCAATTACTGCTTCCATCATTTGATCGATATTAGTAACTGAAACTGGATAAACAATTTTGCCGACATGGTCAAACATAAAACTTACACTACCGGACTCGCCTAAATTTCCCCCATATTTAGTAAAACAGCTTCTTATATCTGATACTGTGCGGTTTCTATTATCTGTTAAGGTTTCAACAATAATTGCAATTCCTCCTGGTAGAAAACCTTCATATCTTATTTCTGTATAACCATCACCCAAAGTTGGGTCAGATGCCTGAGCAAGAGCTCTATCAATTCTTTCTTTAGGTAAGTTCTGACTCCTGGCGGCCGAGATGCTATTTCTAAGACGTGGGTTAATTGCCGGATCTATCCCGCCAATTTTAGCAGCAGTAATAATTTCTCTAACAAGTTTAGTAAAAACCTTAGCTCTTTTTTTGTCCTGAGCACCTTTTCTATGTTGAATATTTTTAAATTTGGAATGTCCTGCCATAATTAACAAATATTATTTTATAAATTTTTAATCACGCTATTCTAAATAGAGAAAATCAATAAGGCAATTGATATTATTTTCCCTCTTCGAATTTAGATTTTTGGTATATTCCTATTGCAGAGAATATAGTTAATGAGAGCAAAATGGAGTATGAATATGAGGAGGATTATTTTTCATATATTTTTTCATCTTGTTTAGAAGTATATCACGTTTCATTTTAGATAAATAATCCAAGAATATTTTTCCATCTAGATAATCTATTTCGTGCTGTACTACTGTAGATAAAAAATTATCGGCTTCTAATATTTGCTGATTACCATTATAATCTAAATATCTTACTTTAATCTGCTTAGGCCTAGCAATTTTAGCTGATATTCCGGGGAAGCTTAATGATGCTTCCTCAAAAAGCTGAGTTTCTTTTGATGATTGTATAATTTCAGGGTTAACCATAGAATAAGTAAGAAGCTTATCCTTCTCCCACATATTAATCACTACTATACGCTCTAGAAGCCCTACCATATTAGCACCAAGGCCAATTCCGTTTTCAATGTGTAGCACTCCGAACATCTGATCAATGAGGGCTCGTATACGATCATTAACTACTTCAACAGGGAGTGCCTTTTTCCTAAAAATAGTATTGGGAGCATAAACTAGTTGTAGCTTTTGCATATATTAATAATCCTAACTTTCAGCTCCGTGACAATGTTTATATTTTTTTCCAGAACCGCAAGGACATGCCTCATTTCTCGAAATTTTACCCCAAGTTTCTGGGTTAGATGGATCTCTGTCTTCCGGATTTACATAGGATTTAAAAGGTGTAACTTTTGTTTCAGCGTTAATTCCTGGGCTATATTTTTCTAAAGCTGGATCCACCCTGCTTTTGTTCATTTCCTGTAATTCTTTATTAGCAAGTAACATGGACTGGCGGTTTAAATGTTCAGTATCGATATGTAAAAAACACAACCTTTGAATATACAGCTCTTTCAAATGATCAAGCATTTGCTCAAACAAATTAAAGGCTTCCCTTTTATACTCATTTAAAGGATCTTTTTGACCATATGCTCTAAGAGAAATACCTTGTCTTAGATAATCGAGATTATGTAAATGTTCTTTCCACACCTGATCAAGAGTGGTAAGTAAAATATATCGTGAGGCGTCTCTCATTATTTCACTTGTATACTCCTGCTCCTTCTGTTTAAATAAATTACTAACAAGTTCTGTTAATACCTTCGTAATTTCTACTTCACTTCCCTCAATTTCACTAATTTTTTCGGGAAGAAGTTCTATTGCAAATGTTCGATGAACCTCAGCACTTAAATCGTTTAGTGGCCAATCTTCTCTATAAGATCCAGGAGTTATATGTCTTTGGACAACATCTGCCACTAATTGCTCTGTCATATTAAGTCTAAATTCGCTTACATCTTCGGAAGAAATAATTTCATTCCTTTGCTCATAAATAATTTTACGTTGATCATTCATTACGTCGTCAAAGCGAAGTAAATTTTTTCTTATTTCATAATTGTGAGACTCGACTTTGTGCTGTGCTTTTTCCAGTGAACGGCTAATCATAGGATGCCCAATTGCTTCACCGTCTTTCAATCCTAATGTCCTAAGAACGCTTGAAATACGCTCAGAAGCAAAAATTCTCATTAAATCATCCTCAAGGGATAAAAAGAATCTAGTAGTTCCTGGGTCTCCTTGTCTCCCAGCTCTACCCCTAAGCTGATTATCGATTCTTCTACTTTCATGTCTTTCCGTTCCTATTACATAAAGCCCTCCGGTTGCAATTACTTGTTCTTTTTCCTTTGCTACCTCTTCTTTTACCTTGGCCGCCTCTAGTTCCAGCTGTCCCGGGGTTAGGTTTTTATCGACTAGTTCCTTAATTAACATTTCCGGATTGCCGCCAAGCATGATATCAGTACCGCGACCTGCCATGTTAGTTGCAATGGTTGCTGCTCCAAGCCGGCCCGCTTGGGCAATTATATGTGCTTCCTGTTCGTGCATTTTTGCGTTTAATACTTTATGCTTAATATTATTATTTGTTAATTCTCTAGAAATTTCTTCTGATTTTTCAATACTTATGGTACCTACTAAAATAGGTTGTTGCCTTGTATAGCAATCTTTTATAAGATTCATTATAGCGTTATACTTTTCCTTTTTAGTGCCATAAATTTCATCATCTAAATCTTTTCTTGTAACCTTATTATGGGTCGGCACGGAGATTACTTCTAGGTTATATATATCTTTCAATTCTCCTGCTTCCGTCATGGCTGTTCCGGTCATTCCGGATAATTTTGGATACATCCTGAAATAATTCTGAAAAGTGATGGAAGCTAAAGTCTGATTTTCATTTTGAATCGGTACTTGTTCTTTTGCTTCTATAGCTTGATGCAGGCCGTCTGAATATCTCCTCCCATCCATTACCCGGCCGGTAAACTCATCTATTATCATAACTTTCCTGTCTTTGATAATATAGTCTACATCACGTGAAAAAATATAATGAGCACGTAAAGCTTGATTAATGTAATGTACTAAACTTAAATTCTCAAAATCATATAAGCTAGAGCTCTGATTAATCAGCCCTTTTTCTGCTAACATTAATTCAATTTTGTTGATTCCTTCTTCTGTTAAATTAACAGTTTTTACTTTTTCATCTTTTTCATAATCAGATGGTGCTAGCAGCTTTATAAGTTTATCAATTTTACCGTATAATTCGGAACGGTCATCAACAGGACCCGAAATGATTAATGGAGTTCTTGCTTCATCTATTAATATGGAGTCAACCTCGTCTATAATGGCATAATTAAAGGGACGTTGAACTTTTGATCTTTGAGTAAATTTCATATTATCGCGAAGGTAATCAAAACCAAGCTCATTATTGGTAGCATAAGTAATATCGCAATCATACGCTGCTTTCCTTTCAGAATCAGTCATATCGCCTACAACTGCGCTAACAGTAAGGCCTAAAAATCTGAATATTTCTCCCATCCATTCAGCATCACGTTTTGCTAGATAATCATTTACCGTTACGACATGTACGCCCTTACCGGATAGAGCATTTAAATAAGCCGGTAAAGTTGCAGCTAACGTCTTACCTTCACCGGTACGCATTTCAGCAATCGCTCCTTTGTGCAGTATTAAACCGCCAATTAGCTGAACGTCGTAATGCCTTTGCCCGCTTACTCTTTTAGATGCTTCTCTAACTACTGCAAACGCTTCGTAGCATATATCATCAAGTGTCTTTCCAGCAGCAATCTTTTGTTTAAATTCACCAGTCTTTGCTTTTAATTCTTCATCTGTTAAGTTTTTAAGGGAATTCTCAAAACTGTTAATTTTATGAATTTCTTTCTGAAGTCTTTTTATTATACGATCATTAGCCGTGCCAAAAATTTTGGTAAGTATTGAAAACATTTGTTCCTTAATTTAGTTGGTTTTAGGATTACTACTTTTATCTAAAATATTCAGTTTTATTAATTTATCAAACAAATTGTAAATAGCAATTGACTTTAATGCGTCAAGCTTTTAGAAACAAACATTAAGTTATTTAATTAAATGAAGCAGTATTTATTATGAAAAGGTTAGCAATAATATTTTTATCAGCGACTTTATTAAGTTCGCCGGCATTAGCAGAAGACAATAAGGTAGTAGCAACTTATATTGATGGGAATGTAACAGCAGCACAGGTAATGGAGCAGTTTAAATCTGTACTTGAAATGCAGCCGGAAAATAAGGGAAAAAGTTTTTCCCAGCTTGATAAAAACATCCAAGAACTTATGGTTAAGGGTTATATTAATTCCAAATTACTTGAAAAAGAAGCCGATAAGCTAAAAATCCGGGATTCCCAGGAATTTAAGAATAAAATTAAAGGAATTGAAACACAAATGATTCAACAAGAGGTACTAGAACGCTTAATTAAAGACAAAATTACCGATAAAATGGTTGAGGATGAATATAAAACTCTCGTAGCAAATCTTAAAGGCCAAGAAGAGGTAAAAACAAGTCATATTTTAGTAGAGACCGAGGAGCAAGCCAAAGAAATAAAGAAGAAATTGAATAAAGGCTCTAATTTTGCTGATTTAGTAAAAGAATTTTCCAAAGATGAAGG
The DNA here is from genome assembly GCA_903828265.1 of uncultured Rickettsiales bacterium. Lineage (GTDB taxonomy): Bacteria > Pseudomonadota > Alphaproteobacteria > Rickettsiales > Rickettsiaceae > Megaera. The sequence continues at coordinate 31,704 of CAIKLL010000138.1, read as the reverse complement.
TTCGAAAGCTAATGGAGGAGAAATAGGTTACGTGCTTAAGGGACAGTTGGTGCCTGAATATGAAGGAAAAGCTTTTACCTTGAAAAAAAATGAAGTTTCCGACCCTGTAAAAACTCAGTTTGGTTGGCACCTTATTAAGATGTTAGATAAAAGAGCCGTTCAAGTTCCTACTAAAGAACAGGCCGAACAATCGATTAGAAATAAATTATCGAAAGATATTGTTGAAAAATACTTTACCGACTTAGCGGAAAAGGCAAAAATTGAATTAAAACTTTAAGCTGGTATTATAAGGTTCTACTTAAATAAGCCCTAGAAAAGGGCTTATTTAGTAATAAATTAAGTTCTCTTTATCTTAAGAGACGTCGAAATTATACTGATGTAATAATATCACAGTATCTTAATGATACTAAAAATATCTATTTATTATTTCTAAATATACTTGATAGGTTCCATAAATTTAGTAAACTGCGGGAGGAAATTTACACTAAAAATTTTGATAAGAAGTAATTTTTAACAGGTTATTTAGTGTTTTTGACAATTTTAGTAACTATTAGGAGATTATTATGAAAAAAATTCTTTTAGCAGCAGCTACTGTTGCGACTCTTGCTTCTTCTTGTGCTTACGCAGTAGAAGATACATTCTACCTAAAAGGCCAAGTCGGTTGGGATAAATTAAATAAAATTAAAGGCCTAAAGTCAAAAAATAACGTGTTTTTAGGTTTAGGTGTAGGTTATTATGTAATGGATAATGTACGTGCTGACCTAACATGGGATCACTACTTTGACCCAAAACATAAAGGTACTACCTCTGTTAATGGTGTAAATAGGGCTAACACAAAATTAAAATCAAAAGCGGATACCCTTATGATCAACGGTTTTGTGGATTTATTTGATGTAAGTGTAGCTAAAGTATTTGCTGGTGCTGGTATCGGTATGTCAATGATTAAAGGGAAAGTTACTGCACCAGCTCAAGGTGCTACACGTGCTCTTTCAGAATCAACTAAAAAGAAAAATAACTTTGCTTATGCTGTGCATTTAGGTGCTGCTACAGAGTTTGCTCCTGGTGTAAACGGTGAGTTAACATATAGCTTCAGAGATATGGGCAAATTCAAGAAGAACAAAGATAATAAAGTTTCATTTTCTGCGCTTAAAGGACACCATGTTGCAGCTGGTGTAAGATTTGATCTCTAATACAATTTTTTTAAAGATCAAAGCTTTATTTCTTGTAAAGCTTAAGGCCTAGGATAAGAATCCCTAGGCCTTTTTTTGTTTAAGAAAATAAAATTCAGAAATTTTTTTGTATAAAGATCAACTTAGCGGGTAGATTAATTTAATAATAAATTAATTTTTATTATTAAGTGATTACTTTACAGCATTTCTTTTCTCCCGACCTCCTTTCTGTTTAGGCCAGTTTATTTATAGTGGCTTTAATAATTAGTTTTTTTCTTTTATCAGAAGCCTATTAAGGTTTTTATAGAGAAATTGACCTTATGTAATTAATATCGTATATAATTTAGCATCACCTTTTAAAGTTACTTATAAAAGCTATGGCGAGTGATAAACTCTTAAATATCATCTTTCTATGTATATTGCTAATATATATATGTTATATGTTTTTTACTAAGCCACGAATAGGTTATATAAAAAATATAATATTGTGGCTTGCTATTTTCTGTTTATTAATCCTGGTTTATGCTTTTAGATTCGAACTTACTGCTATAAAGGAAAGGGTAATAGCTGTACTGGTGCCTTCTTATAGCTGGACAAACAATAGTGGCCAATTGGTGATCGCCAGATCCAGTAATGGGCATTTCTATTTAGAGGCAGTAGGGGGCAAAAATCAAGTAATTCAGTTTCTAGTAGATACTGGGGCAAGTGACGTGGCGTTAACGAGACAGGATGCAATTAAACTTGGGTTCAAGCCTGACGCGTTAAATTATACAAGGAAATATAATACTGCAAATGGCGTTAGTTATGCTGCTCCTGTGGTAATAAAAGAGCTGACTATTCATAAAAAAACTTTCTATAATGTTGAAGCCCATGTGGCCTCAGCAGGACTAGACATTTCACTACTTGGTATGTCGTTAATTGAGGATTTTGCTAATTTTAAGATTACTAAAGACATGTTAATTTTAGAATATTAAGCTTTTAAAGTTCTTTTACACAATTTCTTATGGAGTGAGTTAAGGCATTATTTTCTCACTAAATATGCAAATCAGCTTATAGATAGGTTTCTTTATTCCTAACTGAGTTCTACTATTGTACCTTTTATAATTTATGGTATGTACTAAATGTAAAAAATCATTATTTTTATGAATGCGAGCTTCTTCTTGAGGATCCAGAAATAATTTACCTAGTCCAAGGCTAATAGATCACTAAACTATTGACAGATATTTAGCTTAAAGTTGGTTTTTGGTTAAGGATTTTCATCTTATAATACATAATTTAGTCTCTATAGTAGTAGCCTGATAACAATAGCTAATAAGAAATACAATGAATATAATAAAGCACGACTTTATTTTTGAATCTACATTAATCCAATATAATGATCGAGTAGGTTGGCTAAGAGCAAACGAGCTTTACGGTGAGATTTACGCTGGTATGCATCCCAACGACAAAATGACTCTTAACTCTACTAACTTGTATTTTATCTGTAAAAAACCTCGACTAAGGGTAGTTAGAAGGCTTATTATATCTTAAAGATAATAGCCTTCATATAGGGTTTGAGTTAAGTTCCAAAGAAGGTAACAAACAACAGTTCTGGATAATAAATAATTATCATTCAAGTGAACCAATATTTACAGTGAGCCAGTCTAATCGGTCTCGGATCCATCATGATCGAGGTACTGGCACGATGCCAATTGAAGGGTTATTGCATTATTTAATGCATGGAATGCATGTTGAAAACCCCAATATATGGTTTAAGCAGTTCGAATATAAGTATGTAAATAGTTTTGAAGTTCTATATATAGGTAAATCTTTTTTAAAGGAAGGTGTACACAGCGCGTTTGATAGATTAAGGAAGCATGAAAAGTTACAAGAAATAATATCTTATATTTTAACTAATGAACCTTATGATGAAGTTTTTGTCATGTTTATTGAGATGTCCGAAGCTAAAGGGATATTTGTCTCGAAGGATAAATGTTCTTCTCAAGGTTTAGAGTACAAATTATTAAAAGAAATGGAGCATAGGGCAAATATTTCAAAGGAACAGTTATTAAATATAGCTGAAGCATGCTTAATAAAGTACTTTGAACCTGAATATAATAAAAATTTAAAAAAGGACTTTCCTTCATCTGATTTAAAGCTGTTAAAAGAGTGTTATGATTATAATTTTAGTACTATAGTGACAGAAATAGGTACAGAATATCTACGTTGCAATACGTATTCTAAAAAGGTCTCTCCTAGTAACCGACATTATAGCAAAATTCAACCTAGATAACAGTCCGTGAAGTAAGACTTAATATTTTTGCCTAACAGAACTGTTAAATAAACTTGGAGAGTATAAAGGTTACTAAAAATTAATTCTATGAAAATTACATTTCTTAAGTGTTTAGTTCTAGGTTTCCATATAGCAAATACTTGCATAGCAGGTTGTTACTCTCAGGAGGTAGAAGTAAGGTCTTAACACAAAATAGCTAAGCTTCTGCTGAATAAGGTTATCTCTTAGCTTTACGTGAATTTCTTACTGCTAAAAATGAAAGAATGATCGATGTACTTCAAATAGCTGCAAATGCTCATAAAGTTTTTCTTCTGCCCATAAATGAGAAAAAAGAAGATTAATAAATTTAGTCTTATCGACAGTAAAATTAAGCGGCCGTAAGCTAGAGTATACCTTGTGCCCACGGTTTGATATGTTTGTAAAATTACCTAAAAATGAAGAATGGCGCACCCGAGAGGAGTCGAACCCCTAACCTCTTGATCCGTAGTCAAGTGCTCTATCCAATTGAGCTACGGGTGCGTATAAAGTAAATTCCATAGACCCTGTTACTTATAGGATCAAACATATCAATTGTCAAGGATATCTCAGGAAAAGGCGTTTATAAAAGAATATGCATAAGGATCACTAAATACCTTTCTTAAAAATTGATTATTCAAATGATGGCTAGTTTTATAACCATTGATTGTACCAATAAAATGTGCACCTGTGGTGTATAAATCACCCATTAGGTCAAGCATCTTATGGCGGGCAAATTCATTTTCATGACGAAGCCCTTCATGGTTAAGAATTGTATCTTTATCAATCCCAATAGCGTTATCGAGAGAGGCTCCTCTAGCTAAACCTTTACTTTGTAGGTAATTAAGATCCTGAAGGAAACCAAAGGTTCGTGAATTAGCTATTTCCTCTTTAAAATTATTTTTGGCACAAAAAATGTGTTTCTGTTTTCCAATTACCTTACTTGCAAAATCAATTGTTAGATCAATTACTATACTATCTGAAGGAGAGGCAAAAATTTCAGTACCAGAATCTTCAATTTTTATTTCTTTAAGTAATTTTAAATATTTTTTACGAGCATTCAAAACTCTTAAACCGGCACATTCTAGCATGAACACAAATGGTTTACTACTGCCATCCATTATCGGTACCTCGGAACCGTCAATTTCGACAATTAAGTTATCGATACCACATCCCCAAATCGCTGCCATTAAATGCTCAATCGTTGAAACAGAAACATTAGCGCTATTTTTTATAGAGGTAGATAAAGAAGTATCGAATACACTAGAATAATTTGCTAGAATTTTATTATCTACAGAGGAGACATCGGTTCTAATAAAAATAATACCTACATTTTCGCTAGCAGGTCTTAATGTTACTTGCGTCTTATTGCCGGAGTGTACCCCTATACCGAAACAGCTTATGGGGTTCTCAATAGTCAATTGGTTCATCACTTGTTAATTAATGTACAAATATTTAACGCCTGAATTTTAGTTGCTGCCGTATATAAATGGCAAATAAAATTTTATTACGTAATGTTTCATATATAAAAGCTAGCGGCTAAAATTAAAATACTGAAATGATTAATCTATAATTTTGCTGTTAAGCAGAATAAAAAGCTAGGTTTTGCTCTGGAATCTGTTATTATTCTGTTGAGTTTTAGAGGGCAGCAGATCTATCTTCCCTAGTATTATTAACTTTTTAAGGTACCACATAATTAAAATAAATTTATGCAAAGACAAATTGTTATTTTAGCCGCCGGAAAAGGTAGTAGGATGAAATCAAATCTACCAAAAGTAATGCACAAAATAGGCGATAAGACAATGCTTCAGATGGTAGTAGACAATGCATATGCCGTTACTAAAGATATTGTATTGGTATACTCAGATCACATAGCTAAATATTTATCTTTTTTTGAAAATAAGTGTAAGTTTGCGCTGCAAGATGAACAACTCGGTACTGCTCATGCAGTCTGGGTTGCTAGCGCTTTAATCAATAATAATATCCAAAATGCGGTTATTTATGGGGACAACCCGCTTATTACTCCGGAAATAATTACAGAATTATTTAATTATCTTGAGACCTCTAGATCTGCGATAGTAACATTAGCATTTGAGCACGAAGAACCAAATGCTTATGGTAGAATAATTCTGGATGAAGAGGGTAATTTCAAAAAGATAGTTGAATTTAAAGTAGCTACTGAACCGGAAAAGAAAATAAAATTATGCAATTCCGGAATAATGGCTTTTGCCCCAGGTATTTTACAAAAATATTTACCTGATTGTATTAATAGGTCTCGGAATGCTCATAATAGTGAGTTATACTTAACTGAAATAATAGAAATCTGTAGCAGCGCCGGTGAAAAAGTAAGTTATTACACTTCTAAAAATCATCATTTAGTTATAGGGATAAATACACAAGAAGAACTTCAGGCAGCTAACGAGATTATCAAGAATAACAAATTCTCTCAGGAAAGCACAATAACTAAGTAAAACTTTATCCGGTATCTTCTATTAATCCTATACTCCTATCTATTTTTTTATTAATTACCGGTTGATAAGGATTATGCTTCCTCTTTTTCTGCTATATCGCTTATCTCATTAGATATTCTTGTTAAAGGAATAACAGTTGCTAAATCTTGGAAATGAGGTTTTGAAGACCAGAGGTTATAGTTACCAATAACAAAAAATTTATATTTAGCTCGAGTAAGCGCAACATTTAGTATATTAGGAGTATCCGATGCCCAGTTTATTGCTCCTGGTTTGGAAGGATCACCGCCTAAAAGCAATATAACTCCTTCCGATTGTTTACCTTGAAAAGCATGAATTGTCCCCACTGATTTATATATCCAGTTGGTCAGCATTGGCTTTTCTGTAGGTTTTAATTTACTGTTCAAATATTCGGATTTATCTTTTAATAGCTTCTTTAACTTATCAGCTACAGCCTTAAAAGGGGTGATGATATACAAATCTGGTAAAGAATGATTTTGCTCTATGATACGTTGAATAATTTTAAAAGCTTCCGTGCCTTCTTGTTCGCACCAATGACCATTAAATTCATTACTTTGCACGTCGAACCATTGGCTTGTAGGGTATATTGGGTCGAAATTAGAGCTTTTTTGTTTAGTTGCTTGTATCATCAAATTATCATAAGCGATCTTATTCGCAATACTAAACATCGGTTCGATACATCTCCTATGAACACGAAGGGGACACCCAACCCACTGGCTGTTAGCATATTTAATAATCTCTGTTCCATATACATTTACTCTGTCAGATAGTGTTTGAACGGATTCTTCCAAAACACTCCAAGTTTTATCTACGTGGTAATATTCTAATAAGGTGTCATTCATTGCTGATGGCATTGTAGCAACTGGCCGTACTTGGAGTGGATCACCAACTATTATTGCCTTTTTTGCACGATAAATTGCTCCTAACGCTTCCCGGGGACAAGATTGTCCAGCTTCGTCAACTAGTAGCCAACCTAAAGATTCAGCTTCATTAAGACCTTTAAAGAATTTGCTAAATGAAGCAAATGTAGTCGAGACTGAAGGCACAACGAGAAAAAATACAGCCCAGATATGTTTTAACAAATATTGTAAATCTGAGGGCCATTTACCTGAAGTAAGAACCCGCTTTATGGCTTTTAAATTATTACTTATACAATCCGATGAATTAATAATAAAAGAATAATGTAGTTTCATGGCGTCAACAAAAAGCCTAGCTCGGACGTCCTGTAATTCGGTATGAATCCATGGTGAGGATAACTGTATCTCCTGATCTGATAATTGCCAAAAATTTTTATTTGGTATCGCAGAAGACCACGAATACTTATTCTGTATTAAATTTATATACTGATAATTTCTTTCTGTTGACGCAATCAATTCCTCCCTCTTTTTTATAAGATCAGAAACTTTGCTTTCTAGCTTGGATATTACCTTCCGTAAATCCCCTATAACCAGCTTTAATTCTTGAGTTTTTTCAAATAATTTGGATATTTCCTCGATAATACTTAAACATTTATCTGACCATTTTTGATGGGAAGATTCTTTTTTAAAAAACTCAAAGAGCATTAAATACCATTTAGGTTCCAATTTTTTAATTTCCTCAAGTTGAAATTTTTTCTGTTGAGTAATTGTATAAATTTGGGCGAGTTCATTTTCGTAGCTTTCGAGTTTTTCCTGAGAAATTTTTAGTTCATCATTAGCCTTATTAATTTGGTTAAAAATTTTGTCCTCTTCCTCATCAAAAGACTCATATTCCTTAAGCTTATTTTTAAACTCTATAAGTTCTAGTTTTAATTCCGTAAACTCTGCTAAAGTGGATAAAAACTGCTTTCTATTTTCGTTCCAATCAGATTTGGGCTTTGCGGTGTCCAATAGATAATGCAACCCATAACTATTACCGAGTTCATTATTTTTACTAGGCTGCTTACTCCAAAATTTGTCAAAAAAAGCAGAACGGTTTGATTTATTACCAAGAACAGCCGATCCAATTCCCCAACATTCCTCATTGTTAACATAAGTAGCAATTTCAGAAAAATATTCTAAGCCATAATTTTTATCAACCTCAGCTAGTCTAGGTATTTCTTTGGAAATATTTTCAACTGCAGTGTTATTACTACTAGCTATAACTATTTCGTGACCAAGTAACCTAGAATCTACATTCCAAATTTTATAGTTATATCCCTCAATTGATATACTTTCTGGATTATTAAATGCATCTTTAGGATTTGCAAAATCAGCAAGAATTTTTGCTTTAGTGGTAATTATTTCGCTGATTATATCTCGCAACAAAGTTGTTTTACCAGTACCTGGTGGTCCATTGACCGAAAAAAGACCGCTAGTCTCACTAAGAGCAAGGTTAACAGCTACTTGTTGCGCAATTGACAAAGCTAGTTTATTACCAACAGGCCACCTAGAACTCGGTAAAAACTCAGGGTTTGATAATTGTTCTAACTGAAATCTGTCTTTCCGAAGATCATGTTTTTTACCTTTAGGAGTTAGCCCTAAATAATCTTTTAATGCGTTGCCAATAGTTTCTTTATCGTTATTTAAAACGTTATTAACCATTTTAATATCATCTAGATAAAAGCTATTGAGAATATTTAAATCCGGAGCTGTAATTGTCTCTAATATTTCTTCATAATATTTAATATCCGAAAATTTTTCTTCACCTTTTTCTTTATCATCTTTAAATCTATTAGGGACTGGAATACAGCTAGAATAAATAATAGCATGATTTCTAATAAGATTATGAAAATCAGAAACCTCCGAGACGTTAATTATGTCAGCTAGTAATCCTCTTAAATCTTCAAACTTTACAGTACGATTAGGTCTGTTGCTTAATACACCTACCCAATTTTTATAAGCATCTTCAACTCGCTGCTGTATTTTAGGTGCCAAATCAAGCCAAGTTTTTGGGTAGCTATTTTTCTTATTAAGGCAAGCTATAGAGATGAAATATTCAGGGATTGCAAACGTATCTTTTAGTATTTCTCCATAATTGTTTAATTGAAATGTACATAGGTAACTGACATTATTATTACTCTGTAAATTATAATCCTCTTTATTATTTACCAACATGGTTTTTAATAGCTTTGTAATATCAGAAGAGTTTACAATACCTAAAAACACATTATACACCCATGTTTCATTTGGAGTTTTGTTATAACTATAGTCTTCTCGGCTTTTCCACCGAATATCTTCCTCTCTTAAAATTCCTCGTTGAATCTCTTCTACATAGCCTAATTTATTTTTTGTGTCTAAATGATGAGGAGTAAATCTTTCTACTGCATTCCAGTAGTTAACGATATTCTTACACGGTTTATTATTCATATTGGTAGGTTGATGTATTTATTCCTAAATTAAATTAAAAATAGATAAGCATGTCAAATTATTCAACCAAATTTAAGACCGCTTTTATATTTCTGCTTACTGTTTAAGAATATATTGTGGCTTAATATTTTTTATTGACTCACAATATACTATTAGATAACACTATAAATTGATTAACAACAACAATTAATAACCTTAAGTTTTGTTGCTAATTGTTATTTTTGAGATAATTAGCTACTTAATTATCTTGAAGCCAAATTTGTTTTTCGACGAGTATTCTAATTTGCATCCTAGCAATTTCTAGGTTAATTTCTTTTTTCAGTTCATGATATTAACTTTTTAGGGAGGGGGATTTTAGATAGAAATTTATTATTTTGACTTGATTAGCTGTTTCTAACTCTTTAGTAATATTGTTATATCTCTTTGAATACTGGATTTGTTTCTACAGGAGTAATTTAGGTTAATTTTATGTAGTAAGTATGGTAGCGAGGGAGGGACTTGAACCCCCGACACGCGGATTATGATTCCGCTGCTCTAACCAGCTGAGCTACCCCGCCATTTTAGGAATAAAATCAAACGTTAGTATCAGTTATTTACTAGAAGCTTCTTAAATACAATTACCATATATATATTTAAATCATGTACCTAGCAATCCCTGTGATTAAATACTATCCAATAATTGGTACACATTTATAGGAGTGCGATATTAATATACAATTGCTGTCAACCAAATATTCATGCACCCCAAGTGTCAGGCTAGGAAAAATACTTTAAAAATATAATTTTAACGTTTGGAGAATTGAGTACTTCTACGCGCTTTACGTTTACCATATTTTTTACGTTCTACAACTCTTGAGTCTCTTGTTAAAAACCCATTTTTGCGTAATACTGAATGGAAATCGTCGGAAATACAGTCTAAAGCTCTAGCAATTCCATGGATAATAGCACCAGCCTGTCCCGTTGTTCCACCTCCTTTTATTGTACAAACTACATCATACTGCCCCGAAGTGTTAGTATCAACAAAAGGCTGCAATATTAGCTTTCTGTATGATTCACGAGAAAAATAATCAGATACGTCTCTTTTGTTAACTGTTACAGTCCCTTTTCCAGGTTTTACCCAAACACGCGCTACAGAGTTTTTTCTTCTTCCTGTACCGTATGCTCCTCCTTCAGGAAGTGTTTTTTTGGCTTTATGAAACTTAGATTTTGCTTCAACTACAGTACCTGCAGGTTTTACATTTACATCTAATTTTTTGAGTATTGAAACTTCCATGGCTATTACTTGTTATTCTTATTTTTTGGATTTTTGCTTGCAAGATCTAGGAGAGCGGGTTGCTGGCCTGCATGTGGGTGCTCACCTTCTGCATAAACATACAAGTTACCAAGCTGTTTTGCTCCTAAACTATTTCTGCTTATCATTCTTTTAACGGCCATTTTTACCACACGTTCAGGATACTTCCCTAAAAGAACTTTTCCAGAAGTTGTTTCCTTGATTCCTCCTGGGAATCCAGTGTGGCGGTAATACATCTTACCACCTTTTGGGTCAGCTTTGTTGCCTGTTAAATGCACGTGTTTTGCGTTAATAATAACCACGTTATCGCCACAATCCATGTGAGGAGTAAATGTAGGCTTATGTTTACCGCGAAGCAATATAGCTGTCTGGCTTGCAAGACGGCCAAGTATTAAATCTTTTGCATCAATTAACCACCATTTCTTATTGATGTCGGATGGTTTTGCTGAATAAGTTTTCACACCAGTTATTTCATTAAATTAGATATTTTGTGCATAATAAATAACAGGTTATAACCTATAATGTCAAGGATAATTTTTATCTGCTGTTTTTTGAGGTTATTTAACTAAAATTTTTAATCTGTATATGATGTCATTTATAACAAAAGTTTATTAATTATTTGTAATAAGTCATGCAGTGAAAATAACATAGCAGGAGAAATAGAGTTTTTTGCTAAACGGTTGATTTCTGTTGCCAATATTGTCTCTTTAGTGTAGCAATTATAAGAGATGAGGAACCAATAATGTAATTAGAGAATAAATAATGCATCCTAATCCCAAAATTCTTGTTGAGTATTTACCTGTTACAGTTTTTTTGGGTGTAGCTGCTTTTATTGCCCTAGTTGTAATTATTTTACCTAAAATTTTTGCTAAAGAAACGCCACAAAAAGATAAACTCAAGAGTTATGAGTGCGGTTTTGATGCTTTTTCAGATGCACGAGGTAAATTCGATGTCCGTTTTTACCTAGTAGCCATTTTATTCATTATTTTTGATTTAGAAGTAGCTTTTCTAATCCCGTGGGCTATTAATTTAAAGGTAATAGGTATTTTTGGTTTTTGGTCAATGATAGTTTTTTTAATAGTGCTAACTATTGGATTTATTTATGAGTGGAAAAAAGGCGCACTAGAATGGGAGTAATAATTTAAGTAGGGCGTAATTTGAAAGGAGCAGCGATGGAAAATATGAGGTCATCTCAGGATGATTTTTTTAAAGAAGAGCTATCAGATCGTGGTTTTGTTTTAGCTAAGCTTGATGATCTAGTTAGTTGGGCAAGAGCAAATTCTTTGTGGCCTATGACTTTTGGTCTAGCGTGCTGCGCTGTTGAAATGATGCAGGCAGCAGCCTCCCGGTATGATATGGACAGATTCGGTTTCCTATTTCGCCCTAGCCCAAGGCAGGCTGACCTTATGATAGTTGCAGGTACACTTACTAATAAAATGGCTGCTCCTATGCGCCGGGTCTATGATCAAATGGCTGATCCTAAATATGTTATATCTATGGGGAGTTGTGCTAATGGCGGCGGTTATTACCATTATTCTTATTCAGTAGTAAGAGGTTGTGACCGGATTGTGCCAGTTGACGTGTATGTTCCGGGTTGCCCCCCAACTGCCGAAGCATTAATTTATGGATTAATGCAATTACAGAGGAAAATTAAAAGAACCAGTAGATTTAAGGGTTAATAATGCAACCTATAGAGATTATTGATAATTTTTTAAAAACAAAAAAATTAGAATTTTCCAATCTTTCGATAGATAATTTTATTGGCTATAAAATATTACCAGAAAATCTCCTCAATGTGCTTAAGTTCTTGAAAGAGAATAAAGAATTAAGGTTTACCATCATAACTGACCTTTTTGCAGCTGATTTTCCTGAGCGTGATAAGCGTTTTGAAGTTGTATATAGTTTGTTAAGCTTAAAACTCAATAGAAGGATTTTGTTAAAAATTGAAGTAGCAGAGGATGAACCCGTAAATTCACTAACCTCAATTTATAGTGCCGCCTGTTGGTACGAAAGAGAAATATTTGATATGTTCGGTATTGAATTTAAAGATGCTCGCGATTTAAGGCGTATTCTAACTGATTATGGGTTCAAGGGACATCCTCTACGTAAAGATTTTCCTCTTACTGGACACGTACAAGTCAGATATGACGAAACTCTAGAAAAAGTCATATATGAGCCGGTGTTACTAGACCAAGAATTTCGGAACTTTGATTTTACTTCGCCTTGGCACGGACCTGGAGAAAATATTTTGCCCGGTGATGAAAAGGCAACTAAATAGGAATGGATATATAAACATATGGCAGTAAGCAAAGAAGAATATTTGCATAAAGATGATAAGGAACTGACTACCATTAATTTTGGTCCTCAGCACCCCGCTGCCCACGGAGTTTTACGTCTTATCCTTCAAATGGACGGGGAAATTATAAATAAGGCTGATCCTCATATAGGGCTTCTTCATAGAGGAACAGAAAAATTAATTGAACATAAAACATATGCGCAAGCAGTTCCCTATTTTGATCGCCTTGATTATGTCTCGCCTATGTGTCAGGAACATGCCTATGCACTTGCTGTAGAAAAACTCTTAAAAGTAGAAGTACCAAGACGTGCTAAATTCATTAGGGTTCTTTTTTCAGAGCTAACACGAATTTTAAACCATACTTTAAACATAGGTACTCAAGCCGTAGATCTAGGAGCTACTACACCTCTTCTGTGGCTATTTGAAGAACGTGAAAAAATTATGGAGTTTTATGAAATGGTTTCTGGTTCTCGCATGCACTCTAATTATTTTCGGCCAGGAGGGGTAGCGTCTGACCTCCCTGATGGATTGCTTGATGATATAGGAGTTTTTATCCAGAAGTTTCCAAAGTGTTTAGCTGATATTGAAACGTTGCTAAATAACAACCGAATTTGGAAGCAAAGACTGGTGGGAATCGGAGTTGTTAGACAAAAACAGGCTATGGATTGGGGATTTTCAGGGCCGATGCTTAGAGGATCTGGAATTGAATGGGACCTTCGCAAGTCTAACCCTTACGAAGTATATGATGAAATGGAATTTGATATTCCTATAGGAGTTTCCGGTGACTGTTACGATAGGTATATAATTAGAATAGAAGAAATGTATCAGTCACTTAAAATTATCAAACAATGTATAGAAAAAATCCCTGCAGGATCTGTTAAATCATTAGATGCTAAAATTACGCCTCCTTCACGGGCACAGATGAAGGAATCAATGGAAGCTATGATTCACCATTTCAAGTTATATACCGAAGGGTATAATGTACCTGCTGGAGAAGCTTATGGGTTTGTAGAAGCTCCCAAAGGAGAGTTCGGTGTTTACTTATATGCAGATGGAACTAATAAGCCTTATAGATGCCGTATCAAAGCTCCAGGATTCGCTCACTTACAAGGGCTTGATTTTATGGCGCGCGGCCATTTAATGGCTGATGTAGTAGCTATCATTTCAAGTCTTGATATAGTGTTTGGAGAGGTTGACAGGTAACAGAAGCTACAACTTAAATATCTTAAAAATGATATAATGATGTGTAAATAAACATGTTTATTTTTAACAAGGAAAATATTAAAAAAGCCAAGGAAATATTATCAAAGTATCCGGAGGGTAGGCAGAAAAGTGCTGTCCTTCCTCTCCTTGATTTAGCCCAAAGGCAAAATGGTGGATGGTTATCAGTAGAGGCTATTGAATATGTGGCGGATTATATTGCAGAACCCTATATGAGGGTCTACGAAGTTGCCTCATTTTATAGTATGTTTTATTTAAAACCGGTTGGTAAATATCATATTCAAATATGTGGTACTACTCCTTGCTGGCTCAAAGGAGCTGAGGATATCCTACAAACTTGCGAGAAACGTATAGGAATAAAATGTGGTAATACTTCTGCAGATGGTAGGTTTACTATTTCAGAGGTTGAATGCCTTGGAGCTTGTGTAAATGCTCCTTTAGTCCAAATAAACGATGACTACTATGAGGATTTAACTCCCGATAAAATGAGTGATATTATTGACAAATTATCTGAGAGTAAAAATGAGCAAAAAAACTGAGTAAAGAAAAAACCCGAGATATTATGGTTAAAATATTTGGCATACAATTATCCATTTTATCTGACATGATAGGCAAAGTATTATTATCTGGAAGAGCCTACTATATAACGTTAAATAATCCTCTAAGATACTGCGTTTTTTTAAGGCCTTCTGTAATTAGAAGAAAGATAGTTGCTATAATCATGTTAATTTTAATTTCTTCTTCCGCTTACTCTGATTACATAGCTGGTTCATTTACCGTTAATGAAAAAACTCATGAATTCACTAAATCTATTGGAGCTGGGAAATGCAGAGGCAAAATAACTTATCCTGTATTTTATAATGAAGATCAAGAAATAATAGATGAAATTAATCATGAAATAATTGATTTCGCCCACTCATATGCAATTTGTAATCAAGGCGAGAGAAGCAATTTTTCTGTAAGCCTTGATTTACCGCCATCTGGGTCAGAAGATTACTTTAGTATTAAGTGGGTTACACAAAAAGATGGAAAAATATACCGTATTGATAGCTTAAACTTTGATATACACAACGCTGACCTAATACAAATTGATGACATTTTTAATTCAATGAGTAGTGGAGTTTTTAAGGAAATAATAAAACTTTCTGATGGTCATTTAAAATCTGACGATAACTGGGAAAAATTCTTGGATAAAATTGGTAAAAGAGATATACAGTATTATATCAAAAATGGGGAGTGGTATTTAATTTTTAACAGTTCTCCGTCTTTAGAGAGAACTGTTGAAGTTAAGGTTCCACAATATTTTTTAGAAGGTGACGATGTTACAACAGCAAGATAAAATTTTTACTAATCTCTACGGGCAATATTCTCCTGTACTGGCATCAGCGAAAATGCGTGGGGATTGGGAGAATACCAAATCATTAATTGTTAAAGGTCGTGATTGGATTATTGAAGAGATCAAATCTTCTGGTCTAAGAGGTAGAGGCGGAGCCGGATTCTCTACTGGTACGAAATGGTCATTTATGCCCAAGAACCACCCAAAACCTTCTTACTTAGTAGTCAATGCTGACGAATCTGAACCGGGAACTTGCAAAGATCGAGATATTCTTAGGTATGAACCCCACAAACTTATAGAAGGATGCTTACTTGCTTCTGTCGCAATAGGTGCCCATAGTTGTTATATATATATACGAGGTGAGTTTTATAACGAAGCATTAGTAGTTCAAAGAGCAATAGAGGAAGCTTACCAAGAAAAATTAATTGGTAAAAATGCTTGCGGTTCCGGCTATGATGTTAATATCTATCTTCATAGAGGAGCGGGAGCTTATATTTGCGGAGAAGAAACAGCTCTGCTTGAAAGTCTGGAAGGGAAAAAGGGGCAGCCTAGGCTTAAACCTCCTTTTCCTGCTGGTGCGGGCTTATATGGATGTCCTACTACGATTAATAATGTAGAATCGATTGCTGTAGTACCAACGATTTTAAGGCGCGGAGCATCATGGTTTGCCGCTATCGGTAAACCTAATAATACTGGAACAAAATTATTTTGCATCTCAGGGCATGTGAATGCACCTAAGAATGTAGAAGAAGCTATGGGCATTCCTTTAAAAGAACTAATTGAAAAACATGCCGGAGGCATTCGCGGTGGCTGGGATAATTTAAAAGCTGTAATTCCCGGTGGTTCCTCTGTACCGATGATTACAAGAGAAATGTGCGAAACTGTTACTATGGATTTTGATTCTCTGCGCGGGGTTGGTTCAGGACTTGGTACAGGCGGGGTTATAGTAATGGATAAATCAACTGATATAATTTATGCTATTGCTCGGTTAAGTAAATTTTACATGCACGAATCATGTGGTCAGTGCACGCCTTGCAGAGAAGGTACTGGTTGGATGTGGCGAATCATGATGCGCCTCTGCAAGGGGGAAGCTAACATCGAAGAAATAGATAAATTGCTGGATATAAGCAAGCAAATTGAGGGGCATACAATTTGCGCTCTCGGCGATGCAGCTGCGTGGCCTATCCAAGGATTAATTAGGCATTTTCGTCATGAGATTGAAGATAGAATCAAAAAATTTAAGAAACTTCCTTAAATAGATTAAGTGATCAGAATTATATTTTTTAACATTGTTTAAACACAAGAAATTTTGTAGAGTGCTTTTTATTTCCTAAATCTATAACAGGAATAATTACTACATCGCTTAAATTAAAGAGGTCTGGATATTTTCTCCTTATGGATTGTCCTTAAAGCCCTCTTGCAAATAGCATGAGTATGTTTGGTAGGTGATTCTTGTTGCCATTTAAAACAAAGTTCTTTTACCCAATTACTCTGAGTTTTACTGGCGTCATTTAGCCAATTACCCACAGATAATTGTACGTATTTCGCTTCATCGGATTTTAGCGGTTCTATAATTCTTAGCCCAAGCCATGGTGATTCCCGAAATTCAAAAATATGTCTGCACCAAACTCCTCTGGGCCTGCTAAGCTCACAAACAAAACGTCTTAGATTTGTAGATTGATTGGTAAAACAAACAAGATAAGAAATATTCTTAATTAAATCCTGCGCAAACTCTTTCCTTACAGCAAGCCACGCCCATTCTCTTACGCCTGAGTTTTGATCTTCTGCTAGCCTTGTCATTAATTTTAATTTATCTTCAAAAGAAAAAGGTTGTTTAGCTAGAAGATAACAAGCAAGAGACCTAATCAAATCTGACTTATGAGTTGAAAGTTGCTCAAACTTCTTAAACCCGAATTGATCATTTAAATTTGTGGCAATATGTTCAAGTTTTTGCACTATACCGATTCTGCTGTCCGGTTTGATATAATTAAAATCAGGAAAATTATTTTTTAATATTAGCTCTGGGTCTAAAGCCAAGAACTCCATTAAATTCTTTGATTCTATCTGGCCGGTATTTAATATTCGTAGTCTTTCTGGAGGAATTTTTTTCATTGTACTGCTTTAGTTTCCCAGTCGAGTAATTTCTTTTTTATTTCCTCTCCCCAGCGGTATTTATTAATCTCGCCTGATTTTCTAATTACTCTATGGCAAGGGATAAAATAAGAAATATTATTTCTAGCTACTGCTGAGGCAACGGCCCTAGTAGAATTCTTATTACCGATGCGCTCTGCAAGTTCCTCATAGCAAATGACCTTGCCAAAACCTATTTCAGTTAGAGCATGCCAGATTTTTTCCTGAAATTCTGTTCCTTTTATTAATAGCTGAATTTGAGTTTTATCTTCCTTAGCAAAAATTTTAGAAATTAACTTTACTGCTTCTTTATGATCTTCTTTAAAGCAAGCATCAGGTAAAAGTTTCTTTAAATCAGATTGAGCAGTAATTAAGTTATTTAGATTTTCAATAAATGCTAAAAAGCAGATTAAAATACTAGAAGCATCGGGAGTAATCCAAGCAATAAAACATTTGCCTACTGGGCTATTACAATTAGTACCGACAAAAACTTCAGAAAAATTTTTACTCTTCCCTGAGATAAGCGTTAAATTTGTTTTTGGCTCCTTCAATGATAACTTTGCTAACATCGTTAATATCTTTTTCAGTTAGTGTTTTATTATCGTCCTGCATTGTTACCGAAATTGCAATGGATTTTTTACCTTTCTCTATTTTGTCACCGCTATAAATATCGAACAAATTAACGTTCCTGATCAAATTTTTATCCGTATTTTTAATAAAGTTTAGGATTTCTCCGATCTTTTGTGATTCATCAATAATAAAAGCATAATCCCGAGTTACTGGTTGATAATCGGAAATCTCTAATACAGGCCTTTTGCCAAATTTTTCCTTAGGTATCGGTAATTGTGTCAATTCAACTTCAAAGGCCATTACGTCATATTCAATATCAAATATTTTCAATATGGATGGGTGAAGTTGTCCAAAATAAGCCAAGATATTTTTACCAAGAGCAACAGTGCCTGAACGTGTGGGATGGTAGTAGTTTGGTGCTTCGCTTTTAATCTGGCATTTATCTAGGTCAAGCCCAAGGTAAGCAAAAATAGCCTCCAAATCTGATTTTAGATCAAAAACATTGACGTTTTGAAGAGGGGTATGGCAGTTTTTTGGCAAATTAGAACCGATTCTGATAGCAGCTACAGAATGAATAGGAGTAATATTTCCTGCATCAAGAAAAATAGGTCCTAATTCAAATAAACTTAGATCTTTATAAGAGCGATTAATATTATTACAGGCAATTTTTAGTAAATTAGGCAATATTGACGGTCTCATATAATCGAGCTCTGCACTAATAGGGTTTTGTATTATTAACTCTTCTTTTGTTTCAGAGAATAATTTAGCCTTTTTACTGTCCATGAAAGACCAAGTTACTACTTCAGTATAACCATTACCTGCAAGCAGCCTTTTTATATCTATGAGTCTTCTTTGCTGGCGATTAATGATTTTTTGCATATTACTCCCCGGAAGGGTAGCAACGGGGATCTTATCATAACCGTATATTCTGACAATTTCTTCAACTATATCTTCTTTAATTGAGACGTCATAACGCCAAGATGGAATAATAATGTGAATTGTTTCCTTTTCATTTTTACAGATAAATCCAAGCTTCTCTAAAATAGATATAATTTCTTCTACGCTTAAATTGAAACCAGTTCTAGAAGCAAAAAAATCAATAGGAAAATCAATAGTTCTAACTGGTACTTTATCACTGCCGACTATTTTTAGATTAGATGCCTCACCTCCGCAAATTCTTAATATTAAATCCGCAGCATAATTTAAAGCTTTTAAAGTAAATTCTTTGTCTACATGTCTCTCGAAACGATAGCGCGAATCTGTATCAATCATTAGTTTTCTGCCTGTACGAGCAATATATTTACTATTAAAGCAAGCCGCTTCAAGCTGGATTCTAGTAGTATTTTGATTACAAGCACTATCCTTACTGCCAATTATTCCGGCAAGGCAGTGTATTTTATTATCATCTTTTATTACTATATCATCATTGCCTAGTTCGTATTCTTTATCGTTCAAAGCAACAATTTTTTCATAAGATTTTAAGCTATCGATTGTTAGGTTTCCTTTTATTTTATCTGCATCATAAGCATGCATCGGTTGGCCGAAAGAATATGCTATATAATTTGTAACGTCGACTATAGCGGAAATAGAACCTACCCCAATATTTTCAAGTTGCTCTTTTAACCATTTGGGGCTTTCTATATTTTTAAGATCTTTAAGTTCGTAAAGTGCAAATAGTGGACATGCTTCCTGATTTAGAATGTGAACTCCCACATTTGAGGAAAAACTTTCTTGGATTTCTGGGATTTCCAGCTTCTTTAAAACACCTATCCCAGCAGCAGCTAAGTCTCGTGCGATACCGTAAACCCCAAGACTATCAGCTCTATTTGGTGTCACATTAATATGTATTACCGGATCATCAAGACCAAAATACTTCGCAATTTTGTCTCCTATCTGTGCCTCTTCTGGTAGTTCTATTATCCCCGATGAATCACCTTTTATGTTTAGTTCATCTCTTGAACACAGCATGCCAGAACTATCTATACCACGAATCTTTGATTGCTTTATTTTAAAATTACCATTTGGAATAGTTGTGCCGATTTTTGCAAGGACTACTTTGATTCCGCTTCTTGCATTAGAAGCACCACACACTATGCTAAGAATATCTGAGCCAGTTTTAACTTTACATACCTTTAACTTATCTGCATCGGGGTGGGAAGTAGTTTCTAAAATTTGTGCTACTTCAAAGTCTTCAAGTTCTGCCTTCCTATCAATAATTTCTTCTACTTCTAAACCAAGCATAGTTAAGCTCTTGGCTATCTCTTCGATACTTGCCTCAGTCTCAAGAAAGGTTTTAAGCCACGATAAGGTAAATTTCATCTGGTTAAGCCTCCTGCAAGTGTTGGAATATCAAGTGCTGCAAAATTATAATGGTTTAACCATCTAATATCTCCTTCAAAAAACTGCCTTAAATCTTTGATACCGTATTTTAGCATTGCAAAACGGTCTAGTCCTAGACCAAAAGCAAAACCTTGATATTCTTTTGGATTAATACCAACATTTTCTAAAACTTTTGGGTGTACCATTCCACAGCCGAGTACTTCAAGCCATTTATTGTTTTTATCCATTTTGATATCAACTTCAGCAGAAGGTTCGGTAAAAGGGAAAAAACTTGGTCTAAACTGTACTTCAATATCGGTATTTTCAAAAAAGCTTCTGATAAAATCGGTAATTACATATTTTAAGTGGCCCATGTGAATGTTTTTATCTATCACTAATCCTTCGATTTGATGAAACATTGGTGTGTGGGTCATATCCCAATCTGCACGATAAACTCTGCCTGGGGCTATAAAACGAAAGGGAGGTTTACCACTTTCCATTGTTCTGATCTGAATAGGAGAGGTCTGAGTCCTAAGAAGTTTTGTTTTATCAGATGTTTGTTTTAAATAAAAAGTATCGTGCATTTGCCTAGCGGGGTGATCCTCATCGATATTTAGAGCAGTAAAATTATACCAATCATCTTCTATATCCGGTCCGTCTTTAACCTCGAATCCATATTTAGAAAATACTTGAATCAATTCCTCAAGGCACTGGGTAATAGGATGAATACTTCCTTTTTTTATAGGTTTTGCAGGAATTGTAAGGTCTATTCTTTCTTTTTCGAACCTTATATTTAATTCTTTTTCCTCTAGAATCTTGCTTTTTTTATCTAGTAATTCTTGAATTTGCTCTTTGGCTTTATTAATTTTTTGTCCAAGATCTTTTCTATCATCTACAGCTAATTGTCCTAATTTTTTCATTTCTTCGGTTATAAAACCGGATTTACCAAGATATAGAACCTTTACTTGCTGTAAATTATCTGAGTTTTCAGCAAGTTCTATGGCTTTTTTCGCAGAAATTACTATTTCTTCCACCATCTTAAAACACCCACATGTTGAATTGGTAACAAAGATAAAGCATTTTAGCTAAAATTACAAGGCACGGCTCTTTAATATTTGATAACTCTTATTTTAGCTTAAAAGTGTGAATAAAATCTTCTTGAATAGAACTACAAGGTAATGTATATTACAGGAGTGCCGGTAGAAATACTGTTCTCAGGTAGCTACCCATTAGTGGGGTTGCGCTTCCTAAACTTTTAAGAATTCACACGTATCAAGGATGCTTTGTTAGTCCAAAATTATTTTGGGATCTATAGCTGATACGGAGGTTTAAACTAACAATATTGGAGATAAAATATAATGTCTGACTTACCTAAAGTAAGCGTTAGCGATTTGCTAGATGCTGGTATACATTTTGGCCATAAAGCTTCACGCTGGAATCCTAAAATGGAGCCGTATATTTACGGAATAAAGGATAATATACATATAATTGATTTACAACAAACCGTACCTTTATTACAGCTTGCTTTGAAGAAAATTTATGAAACGGTAAAAAATAACGGTAAAGTATTATTTGTAAGTAGTAAAGTGCAGGCTACAGCATTGATAGCGGAGTATGCACAGAAATGTGATCAATATTACATTAATCACAGATGGCTCGGTGGTATCTTAACTAACTGGTCTACTATTTCAAGGTCAATCAAAAAACTAGAAACTATTGAAAAGACTCTTGCTAATGCAGACGAGGTGGAAAACTACACAAAGAAAGAGCTGTTAGATTTAACCCGTAAAAAAGAAAAATTGGTTAGGTCTTTTTCTGGTATTAGAAATATTGGGGGGCGCCCTAATCTGATCGTGATTATTGATACCAATAAAGAACATTTAGCTATAAAAGAAGCTGTAAAATTAAATATTCCGATAGTTGCAGTAGTAGATAGCAATTCCGATCCTGATAATATTGATTTTCCAATACCCGGTAATGATGATGCCATAAGATCAATCAGGCTATATTGTAGTTTATTTGCTGAGGCGGCATTAGCTGGAATACAAGATTCTCTAAAGAATTCCGGGGTAGATGTTGGAGCTTCTCTTGCAGCAAAAACAGAGAAGGATTTGGAAGGAGTTAAAAAAATTGAAAAAACTGCAAAAGTCTCTAAAACAAAAGACGCATCTAAGGATATTCCTGTGGATAACAAGGTTGCAGAAGAAAGCACTTCGAGTGAAGTAGAAACAATAGCTAAGCCTGTAAAAAAAGCAACGAAACCTAAAACAGCAGTTACAAAAACTACAAAAAGTAGAGCTACAGCAAAGGATTCGGTAGCACAATAATTTTTAAATATTTTTCGAGAGGAATATAATGAGTGTATCAGCATCATTAGTAAAAGATTTGAGAGAGAAAACAGGCGCAGGGATGATGGACTGCAAAAAAGCCCTAGTTGAAACATCAGGAGATTTTGAAGCCGCTATCGATTGGCTTAGAACTAAGGGTTTAGCTGCAGCAGCTAAAAAAGCTGGTAGAGTAGCCTCGGAAGGTTTAACAGCTTTAGAAGTAAGTGGAAATATGGCTGCAGTAATTGAAGTTAATTCTGAAACAGACTTTGTTTCACGAAATAAAACCTTCCAGAATTTAGTTGAAAAAATTGCTCAGAAGGCAATTAATTGCTCTAATATTGAACAATTAAAATCTACAATTATTGAAAACGGTAAAACTGTAGAAGACCTAATAGTAGAAAATATTGCAACTATTGGTGAAAACCTTACTTTGCGTCGTATGCAAACACTTAAAGTAAAAGATGGGGTCATTGCTTCTTACGTACATAATGCTACTGCAGAAGGTATGGGGAAAATTTCGGTATTGGTAGCCTTAGAGTCGACAGGTGATAAGGATAAATTGACGGCTCTTGGCAAGCAAATAGCAATGCACATAGCAGCAGCAAGGCCGGTATGTTTAAATAAAGAATCTGTAGACCCTGCCTTAATCCAAAGGGAAAAGGATATATTTACCGAGCAATCCAGAGCTTCAGGAAAACCGGATAACATAATTGAAAAAATGATCGAAGGTAGAATTCGTAAATTTTTAGAAGAAATAGTTTTGCTCGATCAGGTTTTTGTTGTTGATGGTAAATCAAAAATTTCTGAAGTAGTTTCAAATGTTGCTCGGGAACTTGGTACAACTGTTGTGCTTACAAATTATGCACGATTTGAACTTGGTGAAGGTATTGAAAAAGAAGTTACCAACTTTGCTGATGAAGTAGCAGCTGTAGCAAAAAGTTAGGTAGATAAAGTAATTCCAATATAAAGCTGAACTAGATTTATATAAGTCTAGTTCAGCAATCTCGTCTTATAAGACCATATAGCTTATAATGGATAATAAACAAAATAATTTGTATCCTACGGGCAATAAATTCAGATATAAAATTACTCTTGAATATGTAGGTGCTGGTTTTTGTGGTTGGCAAAGGCAAGCCGAGGCTTTGTCACTACAACAATTAATTGAAGAAGCAATTTTTAAATTTAGCAAGGAAAGTGTCTTAGTCACCGCGGCAGGCAGGACAGATGCCGGCGTAAATGCGTACGGGCAGGTAGCGAGTTTTGATTTAGCTACTTTTTATGAACCGCGAAGAGTAATGCATTCTATTAATCATTTTTGTAGGCCTCATAAGGTAGGTGTTACAGATTGTAGACTAGTAGATCAAGATTTTAATGCTCGGTTCTCTGCTAAACAAAGATATTATGTCTATAAAATTATCAACCGCCAGTCGATTAATATTATTAATGCCGGTTTGCAATATTGGGTAAGAGAACCGCTCGACGTAGAATTGATGAGAAAGGCTGCATCATATTTAATAGGTAAACATGATTTTAGTTCTTTTCGAGCAGCCCAGTGCCAGTCTAGTTCACCTATAAAAACCATTTCAAATATAGAAATTATCCGAGAGGGGGAAAATATAGAAATTTATGTTTCTGCTATTTCGTTTCTTCACCATATGGTACGGAATATAGTTGGTAATCTGCTTCAGGTAGGAAAGGGTATGTGGCCACCGGAAAAAATGAAAGAAATACTGGAGCAGAGAAATAGGTCAAAGGGGGCTCCTACTGCTCCTGCCGAAGGATTGTATTTTTTAAAAGTTGATTATTAGGCGGGTTAAATACAAAAATGATGGTTATAAAGTAATTAATTATGTTAGTAAAAGAAGCTTTAACGTGGGGAATACTTGAACTTGAAGATTTTACGTCAAAACAATTAGAATCAAGGATTTTACTCGCTAGTATATTAAAAACAACTCAGGAAGGCTTATTGATTAGATACAACGAACCAATTTCACAAGAGGAAGAAAAAGCCTTTTATGAGCATATAAAATGCCGGAAAGCGCTAGAACCTATAGCTTATATAGTAGGAAAGAAAGAGTTTTATGGTAGAGATTTTATAGTAAATAAACATGTTCTGATCCCAAGACCAGAAACCGAATTGATTATTGATAGAGTGATTTTAGAGTATCAAAAAAACTTTGCCGATAAAGAAGTTACAATATTAGATCTTGGTACGGGTAGCGGTGCAATAGCTGTTACGCTTGCAACTCTTATTCCCCAAGCTAAAATCGTTGCTATTGATATATCGGATGAAGCACTTGCCCTAGCTGCTGAAAACGCTAAATTGCATGGTGCTATTACCCAAATCCAGTTTATCAAAAGTGATTGGTATTCAAATTTATCTGATAAGAAGTTTAATTTTATTATTAGCAATCCACCATACATTTCTCCAGATAATAAAATATATATGGCCCAGGAAACTATCTTATATGAACCGGAACATGCGCTTTTTGCTGTGGAGAATGGTTTAATTAATTATAGAAAAATAATTTTCGGGTTAAATAATTTTTTAAAAAATGAAAATAAAGTTTTTTTAGAAATAGGTTTTAACCAAGCTGAAGACGTAATTAATATCCTAAAAAAGTATCCATTTACTGAAATCGTAATTTCCAAAGATTTGTCAGGGCATGACCGAGTAATTGAGTTCAGGTTTATCTAAATTTATATCAAAAATACGTATAGAGAAAGCAAATAATACTTAAATGCCAAAGAGTTCTTGATATTTAGGATGTGGTATGTAAAACTTGGTTTAGTGAATTAACATCACAATTTAACGATATATAACAAAGGGTTTATATGAAAAAGAATATTCTTACAGTCAGTGCGATTTCTGTTATTATTTCTTCTGTTTTTAATGCTGAGGCAAGTGGGCAAAGTACTGCCAATGCTAATGTAGAGAATCCAGGCGTAACTGCGCCCTCATCTCCTTCTACACCAAACGAGGTTAAAGAAATTGCAATTACTGACGCATGGGCAAGAAAATCCATGTCGCCAAATAACAATTCAGCAGCCTATATGAAAATTAGTAATCCTACTGATAAAGATATTGTGATAATTGGTGCTTCAGCTTCAACGATTGCCAATAATGTGGAACTGCACAAGAGTTTTGTAGATGAAAAAGGGGTTAGTAGGATGACATCCATCGACAAAATAGTAGTACCAGCTAAAACTTCTATAGAACTTATGCCGGGAGCTACTCATATCATGCTTTTTAATTTGAAGAAATCTTTAAACGTAGGAGATAAGTTTGAGATTGAAGTAAAAATTGAAGGTAGGTCCCCTTTATCTGTTGCAACGGAAGTAAAAGAGACTTCGTTGAATAAATAATAGTTTTAGCATTTTGTTCTTTTGTGTTTTATCACATAAGTTAGATTCTAAATTCAATAAATTTAACGTATAGAAATATAGTAATTTGAGATAAGTGAATCTATAATTCTAATTACTATATTTTTATAAGTAGATAAATCCATTAACTATTTTTTCACCGACCTCGTGGTGGTAGGTTTTTTAGTTCAAAATTTCTCTGTTGTAATCCCTTAGCTTGCATATGGTCTCCCAGGTCAACATTAGCTGGCTTAGTGAGTTTATTGCAAGCGGAATGTATATTTTCCATTTTCTGTTTTTGCATTTTACTACTTTGCGAAGGCGCAGGAACATCGGCAATGGCTTTAGCCGCTTTCATACCGGTTTCATACACTTCCCTAAATTGCTCGGTTGTTAATTTAGGAACATCTCTATGGTCTCCAACTCTATCTCCTTTAGTAGCTTCAACTATTAACCCAACCGCTTCGCTTCCACCTTTTGCTACTTGGTCTTTTAAAGTTGCTACTATCGTCTCTGGGCTTACGTTTCTTAACATATCGTCGATTGCGGCAGTTTTTTCCTGAGTAGTCATTCCTGTAGAAAGAACTATTTTCAAAGGAGGAGCCTCAACTTCTGGTAAGGCTATTGAATCTTCAGATCTTTCTGTTTTTTTCTTAGACTGTACAGCTTCCTCCTCTCTTTCTAATGCTGGAGATACCTTAGCTTTTTCCTTGGTTAGAGCAAGGTCTTGAGTTTCTTTAGCTACTTCTTGGGATAAATCTACGGACATTCCCTGATTTTTAGCTACCTCTTTCATCATTTCATTATAGGTTTTCTTCGTCACTGGCAAAGTATATACTTTACCGTTGCGCTCTATATAACCTACTGCATTATCGTCATTACCCATAAATTTAACCGGTATAGGCGAGCTTATTTCAGTTAACTTGCCTTGTTCGTCGTAGTGAGCGGTAAAATAAACAGCATCCTTTTCAGAAATATTTCGACCATTCTGGTCTTTTACCGCCATCGATAAGTGAAGGGGCCCTTTTCCGGTTTCTAGTTTTGTCGGGAAATCTATGGTTCTGTAACTCTTAACATTAACCTGATCTCCATTATCAAGCGTTACTGCCAGCGGGGCTATATCATGGGTTGTTTCCTTTATCTTAGCTACCACCATGCCGTTTTCGTTAGTGATCTCAGAAGTTTTTGTTTTTGGTTGGCCTGGCGCAGTAATTTGCTCTGGAGTCCAGTTAACATTTTTAAAACTCTCACTAAATTCGGTATGAACTTTTTTGTAGCCTTCTACTTCAATTTTATTAAGAGCTGTTTGAATGTCTGGTTTAGCGAAAACCTTAGCTGCTTCCTCTTTTCCTTTATCGGAGGTTAAGTACTCTCTAAATTCCTGAGGATTCATACGACCTACAGAGTCGTCAATAAGAGCAATTTGAGCTTTTATTACTTTTTGCTGTTCGGCCAGAATCTCTTTACGAATAGCTTCGGTTATAGGGTCGACTTCACTAGAAGATAGTACTGTTACCTTAGATGGGACTTTCTCTGTAGTGCTTCCTAAAAATATACTATCACGGGCTTCAATTTCTTCTATTTTAGGAGCGCGTGGGTCATCGCGTCCTGTTAAAGCATTAGATCGTGGTCTGGTATCTGGAGAAGGGAATTCTTCCTCTATTTCTGTTTTCTTTTGCCGTTGATATTGTAATTTGAGTGGATCAAACTTACCATTAAGAGCTGTACGGGTTGCATCCTGCGTTGCTTTATCAACAAAAGCATCACATATTTCGGTTACAAAAGGTTGTAATTTGGGGTTGTTTTTTACAACTGTTTCCACAGTTAAAGCAATTTGCCCCGATAATTGTTCTCCCCGTTTAGGAACTCTGTTAATGATCCCAACTTTATGAAAAGCTTCGGTAATAAGCACCTGATCACTAGAATTCAATACAACTCCTGTTTTACTAAGTATCTCATCAAAAGTGAGTTTTTTCCCATTTTCTACCTTAGAAGCAAGTACAAGCGACCTTTCTGGATTATCTACGTTAAAGGGAACTATTTGCAATTCTGCGGGGTCTCTTACTTCGCTATTTTTTATAGCAGAAGATTCTATTCTTTTGTCTATTTCTTCTTCTTCACGTTTAATTGTTGTAGCTACCCTTAATTTTTCTAGATTTGCTGCCCTTGCTATACTAACTATCTGGTCCTCAGTAAAAATCCCTTCTTTAATTAAATGTTTTTCCAGCGCTTTGATTACATTATCGTTCCCCTCAATTTGAGCTGAATATAAAATATTAGCTTGTTCATCTCTACTTTTTTCAGAAAGCAAATCTCTCGCATACCCTGATGGGTTAACCTTTAATATAAGCTGTAAGTAAGTCTCCCTCAAATTGATGGGAAAGTTCTACACGTTGGTAGACAAGACCTTTCTCGCTAGGTTTTAAACTACCATCTATTACGGCTGATTCTAATTTCGATAAGTCACTATTTAACTCTACTGGCTGAACTTTACTAATTCCTTTTTCTATATTAATTTTAGCTGGTTCCTTACTAGCTTCGTAAGCTTCTTTTCCTTGTTTTAGTGCATCCTCGACTTGTTCTTTAGCAGATGGTTCCTGACCTAATATATAGTTTTTTAATGCTTTAACTATAGGATGTTCCTCGTTACCTTCTACATCTCTTATAGCCGAGTATAAAGCGTTAAGGCGTTTTTCTGGGGTTAGTGACTGAAGTTTAGCAGCTCCGAAGAAACCTTTTCTTACTCCGGATGCATCTGTAGTTATTTCTTTGAGCTTATCTGGAGTTACAAATTGCTCATAAACGTATTTACTCATAAATTTTATATCCTTTATTCTCGTTGAAGAATTAATCCAAATGCTATACTATTTTACCCTTTTTCAAACTTTTCAACTGATTATGGAAAAAGTCTGTTACTTTAATAAAGTTAAGTGGTACATAGGTTGAGCTATTTAAGTTTTCTAAAACTGTGAACGATTTTTTCATATCTTAATAATTTTTAATAGAGTTCAAAAGCTTCCTGACAACGAGGAGAAATATTATTTTCCTTTTGTTACCAATAACTAAATTCAACTTGGATGGTCCTTTACCTACCTCTTTGTTGGTTCTCAGCTGCCCTGGTATTAATCTTTGATAACCCTTCCACTACCTCTTTTTTACCCTGAGTTTTAAGCTCTTTCATTGCCTGCGCTAAGTTGTTTTTTATAGTTTCAACTTCTTTACCTGCAATTTTTGCTGCAACAAGAGACATACAAGAAGAAATGACTGTACCTATTTTTTTCCACGTAGATTTATCGTTTGTTTCCTTTCCTTTTTCAGAAGACCAATCTTTTAATGATTGTAAATTCTTATATAGAGTTTTAGTTTGTTCTTCTCCGGACTTAGCATTGTAATCTTCTTTTATCTTATCAATTTTACTGACAAGCTCTTTAGCATTTTTAGGGCCGATTTTATCTGATACCTCTTGCTGTAATTGTTCTAAATCTTCTATTACTATGCGCAGGTCTTCATTACTTTTTTCTGGCACTTTATTACCTTTTTGGTATTCCGATTTTATTTGACCAAATCTATCATTCAGAGCCGCACGTGTTGCATCCTGCGTTGCTTTATCAACAAAAGCATCGCATACTTCACTTACAAAAGGTTGTAATTTGGGGTTGTTTTTTACAACTGTTTCCACAGTTAAAGCAATTTGTTTTGATAATAGTTTGTCACGTTTAGGGACTCTATCAATAATACCAACTTTATGAAAAGCTTCAGTAATAAGTGTATGATCACCAGGACCCAATACAACTCCTGCTTTATTAAGTACCTCTTCAAACTTTGTAGACCTCGTATTCTTTTCTGTAGTTGCCCTTTCTTCTAAAGTCGGAGCAGGTATGTCACTAACAGTTGTTTTTCTTTTTTCTACTGAAAGGAGAGAAGGTTCCTCCATAGCTACTGTTGTTCTTCTTTCTTCTAAAGTCGGAGCTGGTGGGGGAGCAGGAGGTATAGGTATGTCTGAACCTTTTTGTAATTCTGCTGATGTTACAGAAATTCTTGATTCTCCGGGTGATTCTTCTCTTTCTGCAGCTCGGCGCGCGTCTTCTGCTTTAGCATTTGCTAATGCTTCTATAGCTTCGGTTTTAAGTTTTCCTACTTTTGGTTGTTCTTTTTTCTTGCCTCCACCAAAAAGTCCTGCGACGTTATCAAAACGGCCGTCAGTAACATTGATTTTGCCGGGTTCTTTTTTAACGGGTGCTTCTTCCCGTTGTACTATGGGTCTTGATTCTTCTAACGGTTCATCTGCCCAAGCATCTTCTAGATCTAATTCCGTTTTGGGTTTCTCGCGAACGGGAGGGATTTTAAAATTACCCATTTGTTTCCGTAATGCGTCTCCAAGATTGAAATCAGGCACGTCCGGTCCTTTTTTTACAGGTGAGGTTACTTTTTCCTGAACTACCTTTTCCTTAGAAGGTTGTTCTGTCCTATCTGAGATATTGGGAAACGGATCATCATCTTCTACTTCTCTTTCATCATCAATGAATTTACGACGCTCAAGAATTTTCTTCATAGGATCATCATCATTTTTTGACATAATCGCAAACCTCCTACTTTAGCTATATTATATTGATTACATATTCAACTTTAAAGTGAACTATATCAACAACAAAGGACGTAATTTATTTTTTGTAAATATAATCTTTCCTAGTTGTAAATAAACTACGTAAATTTGTAGCAGTAATTTATGACGTTTTGGATCTGCTAAACTTAGAAATTTTCCGGTTAATTAAATAAAAATCTCGATTTTTTTAAAATATCGGTTGACAGCTATTTTAATTAGTTATATAAAAATCCTCACGCAAGCTTGAGCAAGTTTGTAGCTGTTTAAAAAGTTAATAAAAAATAAAAACTAATTACTACACCGCGATAAATAAATTAATATCGTGAGTGGATACTGTTTGTGCAGATTTAACTCTGCATACATCGTTTGTAATCTCAAGTTTTAACAAAGTAAATAATATAAGAGCATTTGGTGGATGCCTTGGCGCTAGAAGGCGATGAAGGACGTAATACACTGCGATAAGCTCCGGGAAGCTGTGAATAGGCTTTGATCCGGAGATTTCCGAATGGGAAAACCCACCTGATTTATCAGGTATCATATAGTGAATACATAGCCATATGAGGCAAACTCAGTGAACTGAAATATCTCATTAGCTGAAGGAAAGGACATCAACAGAGACTCCGTTAGTAGTGACGAGCGAACGCGGACCAGGCAAGTGGCTTTTAAAAGTAAACTAGAACAGTATGGAAAGACTGGCAACAATAGGTGATAGCCCTGTATAGGTAACGCTTTTTTAAGTCCTAGAGTAAGGCGGGACACGTGAAATCCTGTTTGAACATGGGGGGACCACCCTCCAAGCCTAAGTACTCTCTAGCGACCGAGAGTGAACAAGTAC
The DNA here is from genome assembly GCA_903828265.1 of uncultured Rickettsiales bacterium. GTDB lineage: Bacteria > Pseudomonadota > Alphaproteobacteria > Rickettsiales > Rickettsiaceae > Megaera. Next base: position 139 of record CAIKLL010000138.1, on the reverse strand, counting down.
CGTGAGGGAAAGGTGAAAAGAACCCCGACGAGGGGAGTGAAATAGAACTTGAATTCGTACACTTACAGGCGGTGAGAGGGCCATTGGAAAATGCCTGATCACGTACCTTTTGCATTATGACTCAGCGAGTTACGATATG
>CAIKLL010000137.1 GCA_903828265.1 uncultured Rickettsiales bacterium | reverse complement strand
TTTTATATAGTGAATGTTTCATTGAAGAGCCGTGTGCGGGAAAATCGCAAGCACGGTTCTGCAGGGGAAGTCATAGCAGCATCTCTGAATTTCAGAATAACTTAAATAAAGAGTAAATGTTATGATTTCTACCAGACTAATAGCAAGAATTTTGCCTTAAGTAAAGATATAATCTTTGGGGCAAAAAATCACACCAATATCAATTCCATACTAAATAATATCAAATTATTCGAGAATATAAATATTACCAATCTGTTCTGTCTTTATTTCTCTGCTGTAAGAGAAGTGGAGGTATAAAAATGACTGTAATAAAAGACCGTTTTATTTCACGAGAAGAAATATCCAAGCTTCTCTGGGGCATGATTAATGATATTTCTACCCATAGTTTATCAATGTGGTTAAAATCAAAAACCGATGACGAATTTGTGGTAGTGCCGAGAGAATTTTGTGTTTTAGTAGTATCATTTTTGGAACGACAAGTTCCACAGAAGGAACATTTACTATTTAATTCTCAAAATGTACTGGGGCAACTTGAAGAAATAAAACGCTATTTATAATTATAAAATAGGAAATTGTCCCAATTAATTGTATTTTTTGCTATCGGTAAAATACTTTTGGTTAAGTACAGGGCTTATATTAATTTTATAAGAGCATTAACTTCTTATAAAAAGATAGCCCTGTGCTGCTGAAATTGAAACAATTTATCAAGACAAAATTACACTTTAGGTAAATAATAATGTTGCCGACAGGATGTAGCCGATTTATACTCTTTTTACTAAGCAATCATCAGCCCACTAAATGAGTAAAACAAAAGATAACGTAGAAGGTCAAAGCAAAGAAGAATTAGATTCCCAAAAAGAAGTTTCAGATAAATCAGAATCTGCAGATAAACCATATATTCCATTTGAGCAAATTAAGTCTTTAGAGGACGTAATTGGTCGTTTGCATGCAGAGGCCGATTTTGCTGCTAAGGCATTTGGCGGTAATACACAAGAGGCGATTAGATCACTTAAAGACTTAAAACAGGAGCTATCTTCTGTACTGGTAGGGTTTAAACAACCATTATCTGAATTTTCCAATTACAACAAAACTTTCGGTACTTTAATACAGACTATATCACTTTTACCAAATAAGACAGAAGATGTTTTAAAAGAGTTAGTACCTGATATTGGCAAGGAGGTTGAGAAAGTACACGATCAGCGGATGATCGAGATTGAATCAATACTGAAGAAATTACAAAAACAGTTAAGCGATGAAGTATTAGCAACGCACAAGATTCTGGAACAAACTGTGCTTAAGAGCATAGAGCAAATTAATAAAGCCATATTAAAACAATTAGGTCAACAAGAAAAACAATTTTCACAATTTTCAGAACACGCAAAAAATGAGATAGATGCGGTTACTTCAAATCATGGCACCAAATTTTTAAGAAACACGGCTATTTGTCTAATTTTAGCAACGATTACAGGGGCTATAAGTGGATGGTATATTAGCGAATATTTTCCTAGACTTGTTAAGATCGAACGAACTGGGGATGTAATTATACATAATAGTCATGTCAAAGTATTTGATCCCCCTTCAGTTAAAAATCAAGATCAAAACAAAAAGTAATCAATCAAAAATGACTCCAATATCCTCATTTTCGATTGATTTGAGAATTATCAAAGTGTTGTTTGTAAGAAGCTAATAACCCCATTTTATACACAACCCACATATTATTGGACTGGTGGAATCAAATAAATCATCAGCCAAGTTAAGGAGTAATTAATTGCAACTTAGGGAAATAAGTATTATATTGACCTGTATCTCTGGTTATTAAAGGGATATCGAGCAATATATTACTATCTACTAGAATCATGATCTGGTTAATTTCATTATATGTTCAGTAGAAATATTTATCCTGCTTTTGCCTTTTAATTGCTCCAGTAATTTTGAAACTGTACGTTTACTTTCACGTTGTTTTTTGATTAATATTCCGTTTTCCTTTAAGATAAAATCAACCTCAGTATATGGGAGCATACCTAATTTAGCTCTTATCTCGGGGGTATTGTAACTTGCCCAAAGTTTTAGAAAGCACAAGTACAATCGACAATTATTATTTTAGTCAGTGGTACCTACCTAGTATTCTCATTTTTGACCGAACAAAAAGTCCTTTTCCTGCCAACAGTATTGAGTCAGTCAATAGTCAACTGAGAAAAGTAACAAATAATAAACTAGTTTTTCTAAATAACGAATCGGTTTTTAAAATTTTATACTTGGCGATTAATTACATTGAAATCAAATAGTTAAATCTAAATTATCTATTACTTTTCCTGCTAACCCTATTTCTTCTAAATTAGGGAGAGAAATAATACCGTCTAGTGCTCCTTGAGAACTGGGATCAACATTTATACTTTCTTTCCATATTGGTAGTAAATCAATATCAGCTAATATGGGTTTTGGGTTCAATATATCTTTAGGATTAAGGAATCGATTTAATTCGTATTTAGCAAAATCAGATTTAGCATCTAATAACCCTTGTTGAATTAAAGTCCCTACTTCTTTAAATTCCTGCGAGTCAATATTATAAATTTTAGAAGCCTTAAGCAAAGAATCGCCCAATTTAGTTTTAGAAAAACATGGCCCATTACCTATAACGATTATTTCGGCCAACCGTCCTGAGACCCTTACAGTTTGAGTTAGTAATGTATCATATCCACTATTTTTAATAAATTCATATAAATTATCATCCTTATCTGTTATTATGACAGCCTTACCATCGGATTTAAGGTTTTGTAGTAAAATGTCTATTAAATTTTTATTAGTTTTTTGTCCTTCAAGTTTTACTGACTGTTCCCATGGGGGATTTGAAATGACACGATCAGCTTTAGGAAATACAACAGAAGTTGAGTCGGCAACTTGAAAATTAACGGAGATATTTGCTCGTTTCGCATTTGCACATGCTTTTTGAATAGTAGCTTTAGAAATATCATAGCCTAATAATGTCATACCCTTACACTGTATCCCAGCTTCAATTAAAACTGTACCAGCGCCCGCAAATGGGTCTATAATTGTCTGGCCTGGTTTTAGATCAGCTAACATGGCCATTGCCGCAGCTACTGGAGGATGAAGAGAAGCAGGGGTAGTTTCTGTACGCCAATAACGCCTATGACATGGGGTATCAGTTTCTCTAATACCAACCAAACCTTGGTCTTCTGAAAAATGTAATCTACACCATATTGCATCCGTTACATCTTTACTGTGACTGTCTACAAAATTTAATCCAAGACGTGTTGCTAGAATTGTTCCTGCAGCGTCCTCTAATTCATAACGCGAATATTTATATTTTTTGGTAAGACCTATTATACTAGATGTTACTCGGAGATTTTTACTTCCCATAATATCTATAGGTAATTTAGGTAAACAAGAGAATACCTTTTCTAGACATTTTAAACTATCCCGTGTATGGTGTATAGGAGGCACTTTACCCCATAGAACAAATATATCATCCACACACTTAAGCTTATAGGGATTATTAATCATATTAGTTTTAAATAATAAATCACGGTGTCCAACTTCTATATTACTTATACCTGGTAACAGCATTGCTTCTGCTGCTGATATCCATTCAATACCTCTAGTGACTCGAGCCTACATTTGTATAGGCTTACCTAGTATACCTGAGCCTTTTTTAGGAATATCAGCAATAGAATAATTAGAACTTCCTCTGCTTATAATATCATTAATTAAGCCTTTATGTATTGTTGAAAATTTCATATTTATACTTATCAATTTATTTGTGTTAACTATGCTATTTCTGATACAATTACTATTTCATTAGTTCGGGTTTTCTAGTTGTAACCTTAACTCCTTAAATTCGTTAAAATCATCTTCATTGGCAATTTTTATAAGTTCTGCAAAACTATTATAAATTTTGCCGTAGTTTGAGTTTGTCATAAGAAGCTCCTTGGATTTAGTTGATAATAACATTAATTTTATAATAGTTATAATAATTGTTTAAACTTAAGCACCTTGCCGTAATTAATTAAGGGTTATTTAATACAAGTGATAATTTCTCTTTAATCTGATTTTGGAAATTCTAGATAATTGAGCATATAGCTCCAACTGGTTTTTACAGGAAATGAATTTGTGCCCGCCTTTTTTACTATCGAAAGCACCCCAACAACAAATCAGGGTAATACCGCCAAATAGATCATTTTGCTGATAGAGGTGATAGTAACGTTTTAGTTTTTTAAATTTAAGTAAAATCATCAATCAGCTTTTTAAAAATTCCCTAAAAAATTAAAAACTCCAGCAAAAATTATTGTTCTAAAGATAAAAAATAGGTCTTTCATTAAAAAATCCCCCGGGGGGTGAATGATGCTTTTAATATTAGTTAATTAGTATAATTAACAGAGCACTATAGTTCCGATCTTATCTATTGCCTTATATTGTTATTCGGTAAGAGTTTTATCATTATCAATAATTTCAAGTTCATACTTACAGGACTGATTATTCAATTCCGATTTTAGGTTTTTAAGATTGGTCACCATCCCGTACCACTCTTTGCGGAATCTGTTATAATGCAAGCCACATGAGCGTATAAAATCTCTAATATCACTATTTGGTTCAGTTTCGAATTTAAGGATAGCCGGAGTTCTATCTTTTTTTTCCTTATTAAAAGCATCGTTACCTTTTATAGTCCAAGCTGTTCTTATAGAATCATTATTCTTTAACTCGTCATTTAAAGAAATTAAAGCACCGTATAAAGTATTGGTAGGTAGAGACTCAAGACCGGCTTTTACTACAAGTCCGCCAATTTCGATTAAGTGACGAGTACGCATTTTCTGCTCTTTAAGTCTTAACCTTGTTTCTTCTGCAATTAGTCTGTTTTTCTTTTGCTCAAGTTTTAATTTCTGTTCTTCAATATCTGGCATATAGTAATAATAAAAAGTATGTTAATTAGCAAGTAATAAGTTAATAACAAATAAGCCATTTTGTTATAGTATTATTTAAATATAACATAAAACCCCGTAGCCTACCAAACCTATTTAATAAGTCTAATCTTATTTTATATATAGAGTCTTTTTTCCTGAATAAGCAAAAAAGTTATAACATCTCTTTCATAAAAAAATGGTATACGCAATATGCAAATAAATTTGCTTGCTTTCTCAAAATAGAAATACTAAAATATAAGGATTTTCCATATTCTATATTTAATTTCTTGTTATGGCAATTCAATTCGCTAGAGCCGAATACGTAGGTAGAAGTAGTGGAAAGAATGCCTGCTGTAAAGGAGCTTATAACAGCCGCACTAAAATCAAGGATGAAAAAACAAATATAGTTTATAACTTCACAAGTCGTAAAGACAATGTCTATCATGAAGTTCTATTACCTGAATATGTACATCAGAAATTTAAAAACATTTCAGAGTTAATGAACATGATAGAGCGTTCTGAAAGAAAATGTAATAGCCAGCTATTAAAAGAATACGTACTAGCACTTCCAGATGAAGAAAATATTTCTTTGGAATTAAAAAAAGAAATGGTGTACGAGTTTATAAGGGAAAATAACTGGATACAAAATGGTTTAGGTGTACAAGTGGATATTCATAAACCTCACGATGGTGAGAAAAACTGGCATGCTCATTTACTTGTTACTATCCGTAGATTTTTAGATACTGGATTATGCTTTGAAAGTAAAAAAGCTCGAGACTTAGAACCGCAAGTGCGAGGTGGGCGTACTAATACTTATGTAAAATCAAATGAAGAAGTTAATTTAGGAAAACTATGGTCTCAAATACAAAATAGAATATTTGAAAAATATGGTTTGGAAAATAGGGTAGATAGCATAGGCATTAACCCACAGGAACATATAGGGCCTATTCGTATGCGAAGCGTTATGAATGGTGCAGTCGTGCGTAATGAGGAAAGAAGAATTGTCGAGATAGAGCATTTAAATAATGGGGCGGCGGTTCTTGATAAAGTAACCCGTCATATGAGCGTATTTAGCAGTAGTGATTTAAAACAAGCCGTTAAATGTATTCCTGATAAGGAAACACGAGAAAGATTAGTAGGAGAGGCTTTAGCAGGTAAATCCGTAATTAATTTATTTGATTCAGAGGGCAGGAAAACAAACCTCTATACTACTAACGGCATTAGAGCTGAAGAGGAAAAAATCATGAGGTTAGCAGGTTATGTTTTGCTTGAGAAGAATGTTGTATTACTTGGAGGTAGTAAAGCCGCGGGTAGAGTTAATCAATTAATTGCTGATGAGAAAATTTCTAATAGCAGGTTTTCCGATGAACAGCAGAAGGCTTTATCTGAGCTGCTACTTGGAGATTCCGGTGTTAGGGTGCTAAAGGGGAGAGCAGGAAGCGGCAAGTCTTATATTTTGGGTAAGGTTTGCCGGATTAGTGAAAGTGTGGGGGTAAATGTAATAGGAGTAGCACCGACCCATAAGGCGAAACTTGAACTTGCAAAGGTTGGATATGAGCAAAACGATACGGTTAAAGGTATGCTATTCAAGCTTGCTAACGGAAGATTTAGTTTACCAAAGCATAGTTTGATCGTAGTAGACGAAGCGGGGATGGTAGGAAACGATGACTATCAGGAGCTACTAAGAGTTGCTGCTACACGTAAGTGTAACGTCATTCTCTCGGGGGATGAGCGGCAACTCTCTTCAGTCAGCCGCGCTGGGATGTTTGAGGTTCTGTCAGAGAAACAGGGAAGTAGTACCGTATTTGATATAAAAAGGCAAAGTAGCAGTTGGGGCAGGGAGGTAGCCAGCTGTTTTGCGGGTGGTAGAGTGTTGGAAGGTCTTACAATATTAGAGCGTAATGAGCGTATCAAGTGGAGCGGTAATGCTGATAAGTCCATGCAGGAGTTGCTTGGAGACTGGAGTAGCAGCAAATACGGTATCGGTGATAGAATTATACTGGCCGTAGAGAATAAGCACGTAAACGCCTTAAATGCAGGAGCAAGGCAATATCTAAAAGCCAATGGCAAACTGGAAGGAGAAGAGATATCGGTAAGCGGTAATTACTATATGAAAGGTGATAGGATACTTATTACCGGTACAAATAAAGAGCTTGGAGTAATAAACGGGGATTTAGGGGAAGTATTATACGCATCAACTGAGAAGTTTATTATATCAATCTTGGGTAGCGAAAAGACAATTGAGTTTAACCCCAAAGAATATGACGGATTCAGGCATGGATACGCAACTACGATATTTAAAGCACAAGGAGCATCAATTAAAGACGTTTATGTATTCCATGATAAATTCTCCGGCATTCGTAACAGTTATGTATCATTATCAAGGCATATAGACGAGTTAAGGCTTTATACCAATAGGGAATCTACTATAGATACGAAGATGCTGGTAAAACAGCTAAGTAGAGATTTTGATAAGGGAAGCAGCTTGCAGTATTTAACGGAAGAAGAAATAAGATACAGAGATAATGTAGGGGAGGCCAAGAAAACCATAACAGGTAAATTCTTAGTCGGGGTACTAAATGTGCTGGAAAAGGTAACAGATAAATACATTCCAAAGTCGGAATATTATAACTATAAAGAGCCTGCAAAGGCTATTACTACCGTAGAGAAAGTAAACGATAGCTTGGTTTTAGAAGAAGCAGTCGGATTTAGCATGGAGCATAAAATAGCTGTAGGTGAGAATACAGGTACTAGGATAAGTGATGTACTTAGAGAAGTAAGTACTACTAATAAACCAAGAATGAGTGCTAAAGAGAGGTTTTATAAGAATGCCGAATATGTACGGAATCAGAAAAGTAGAGTTAACCTAAAGGCAGATTGGAATAAGGAAACCGAAGAATTAAGGCACTTGTTGAAGTTTAAAGTTGAAAGTATAGCAGGTGATTTACTCGGTGAGCCTAACAAAAGATTATCAAACGGCAGAGAGCTAAGATACGGGGAACATGGAAAAATAGCCGTACGTATTAGGGGAGAAAAAGCCGGAATGTGGCATGATTTCAGTAATGATAAGGGGGGAGACTTATTTAGCTTAGTGACCCACGTAAGGGGAGGAAATTTTAAGACGGCAGCCGAGTATTTACGTGGGATTATCGGTATGGAAAATACCGGTAACTTGCAGTTGGTACATGATCATAACAGTAGCGATAAATATGCAAGTTATCAGAAAGCCAAAAAGTTCGAAGAGAAACTGGAGAAACAAAAACTAAAAGTAATATCTAATTTACAGGTGCGAGCTAAGGAAATCAATCATAACAATGTTGCTTATCGTTATTTGAGAGAAGAGCGGAATATTACCTGTAATTTAGGTAGTGATATCAGAACAGCAGGTGTATATGAAAGAAGCGTAGGTAAGAGTTTTCCGGCCGTCATAGCCTTTGCAAGAGATGAGAGCGGTAATATTACGGGCGGACTACAAATATTACTTGATAGTAAAACCGGTAATAAAGCTGAGATTGATATTCCAAAGAAATCTTTCGGTCGGATTAGCGGTTCTTTTGTAGATGTCGGTAGTATACGGAATAATTCCGGTAACAGGAATAACATTACCATTATTGCCGAAGGACTAGAAACTGCGCTTTCAGTTAAGCAGGCACTTAGTGAGCATAGCGAGAAGAAAGGTGATACAGAAGCGGTGCGGATACTATGCTCACTTGGAATAAGTAATATCAAAAATTACAGGGCAAGGGAAGGAGAAAAAATCATCATAGCAGCCGATAATGACGGTCATGATTCCACAACTCATAAGACAATTGAAAATGCTAGCTTTGAGCTTAGCTCTAAAGGTGCATTTGTAGAAATAGTCCGCCCAATTAAGGTAGGTGATTTTAACGATATATTAAAAGATAGAGCCTTAGGAGAGAAAGAAATTCAAAATAGCTTTGAAAATGTGCTTGCGAGCTACAGTGCCGTTACTTTGACAGAATATCTTAGCAGGAATAAAGCTGCATACCAATTAAATGATCAGGAAAAAGAAAAACTTACCTATATTCAAAAATATGATTTACCTGAAAAAGATATAGTAGAGGCTTACCGCAGAAACAGGACTTACGGTATGTTAGAACTTGAGCAAAGTAGAAAATCGCTGGAATTGGCAGCAGCCTGTTATAAGCAAAACAAGGAGATGTTACTTGAGGCAAAAAATTGGGGATATAAAGCAAGTGAAGCAGAAATAGTAAAATCTTTGATAGGTATTGACGCTGAGGATGCCAAGAAACACTGCATGGAAATTAGGGATAACCAACTCTCCGGATATCTGGAAAAGAATATTAGAGAATTTACAAAGCAAAAGGCCGGCAAATATGATATTGAACTAATTAAGCCGATTGTTCTTGCCGAACAAGAGTTTTTAAAGGAAACATACGAAACATGTAAAGCTTTTAGAGGCAAAGAAAATGAAGATTTTGCAGTACCACACAGTCTAAGATCAGGTCAGGTGGTTTCTGAGCAACCAGAACTTTTAAAGAAGGTATTTAAGTTAGCGGATTCTTTATACCAAAGTGGCGGGCAATCAGAAATTAATATCGCACGTAATATGTCGTCCGTGAATGAGATGGATGTACTAGTGCGCCATGGTAGCGCGTTAAGAAATACTTAGCAAAGCTAAGCAAGGTTCAGAGAAGTTGACCTTGAGGCGAATGCCTTACCTAAATTCGAAAGGAAGAGGGAACAAGAGCATGGCATTAAAGCGGGATATATCTG
>CAIKLL010000136.1 GCA_903828265.1 uncultured Rickettsiales bacterium | reverse complement strand
CAGATATATCCCGCTTTAATGCCATGCTCTTGTTCCCTCTTCCTTTCGAATTTAGGTAAGGCATTCGCCTCAAGGTCAACTTCTCTGAACCTTGCTTAGCTTTGCTAAGTATTTCTTAACGCGCTACCATGGCGCACTAGTTCCGCTATTTCTTCCCTTAGTAATTCTACTGAGGTTCTAGTTACCTTCTGCTGCGCAATTAAGAGGCTACTTGGTTCATAACTTAAATCCCTGCTATCATCAAGGTTCTTATATCTTCTTCCTATCTTTCTATTTTCTGCTCCTGTCTTTCTAGCTTAGTTAAAATGTGGCTAAGTAATTCTTTAAGGTCTCCCTGTTTGTTTTCTACAGTTGTCTGTCCCTTTCTGATACTGCTATTTTAAGATCTTTAGATTTATTTTAATTGAAATAGTTGGCAAATTAATATATTGAGTATTTTTTACTTCTCATAATACAGCTATATAATTTCTGTAACAGAATCCAATAAGCGGTGATGGTTATGTTAGTTCTTTTTGAGTACTTTGGGTTCTGGAAGAGTTTTTTGATTTTCTTCTTAATAAGTTATTTTTAAGAGCTAAAGAAAGCTTTGAAATTTTGTTTTCTTTTTTACTTTTATTCAAAGTAATGTTCTTTTTCGCTTTTTCCATTTTTATATAAGATTTTTACTACAACAAGAGAAAGCATACGTGCATACTTATCTCTCTTTGTTACTTGCAAGTTTTATTTTACTTTTTGGTGCTTTTTTAGTTTTTAAATTATCGTTTTTTATACCAAAGTGCTTATCAAGTAAGCTTGCCATTTTCTTATCCCGAGCAATAGCTTTATTACTACCTGTGACTACTCCTACTAAGGTTTTACCGTTTCGGGTAGCAACCGTAATTAAATTACATCCGGCGGGATTGGTAAAACCGGTTTTAAGTCCCTCTGCTCCTGGATAATTAGCGGTAAGCCTATTATGACCGTTTATTTGTTTACCTTTAAACTTAAAGCTTGTTTTTGCAAAAAATCCATAATATTGAGGAAAGTCTTTTTTAATAGCTATAGATAACTTTGCTAAGTCAATCGGAGTAGTTTTCTGAGCTGGATGATGCCATCCGGAAGCATTGGTAAAAAAACTGTTTTTCATCCCCAACTGTTTTGCACGTATATTCATTAATTTAGCAAATTTTTGCTCTGAACCGGCAATATTTTCAGCTACAACTATAGCTGCGTCATTTGCAGATTTAACAATTAATGCAAGTATTGCCTCTCTAACACTAATTTGCTCTCCTGCTTTTAAATGTAATTTAGAGGGATGAGCTCTCGTAGCATTTGGGGATACATGTAATTTATCATTTAAGGAAAATTTACCGGCCTCTAATGCTTCAAATAACATATATAAAGTCATAACTTTAGTAAGGGAAGCAGGATAAACTCTTACATTTTGATTATGGGAATGTAGTATCTTTCCAGTTTTACCGTCAACTATCAAACTTGTTTGAACCGGCCCACCGGTTCTTGTTAGTGATTTTTTTCTAGCTGCTTCTGATATATTCAATTGCAGGTTACAAACAACTAGAAAAACAGGTATAGCTATAAAATATTTGAATTTTAACAACATAAAAAATTGTAACTCTCCAATATTTTAAGGTTCAATATCAACCTTTGCGAAGATAATTCTAACACACCTTATTGTTTACAGAAAAACAAATTAGTTATTACTCTCATATTTATTTTTTAAGTATGTGAGAATTAAAATACCAGGTATACCTAAAATAATTGTTCCAAAGAAGTATAAATCCCAGCCCACTAATTCGACTATACTCCCTCCATAAATAACTATAGTATGACTAAATAAGCCCGAAGCACTGCTAAATAAAGCATACTGTGTTGCAGAGAATTTTTTATTACATAAGACACTTAAGTACCCGACTAAAGCTCCGCCTCCCATACCCCCGGCAACATTTTCAATCGCAATTGCAACCATGAAAGCATTAATATCATGACCCATGTGGTTTAACCAAATAAAAGAAGCATTAGTAACACTTTGAGCAATAGCAGTTATTATCATTCCCCTAAAACTACCTAGGCAATACATTATGTAACCGCCAAGATAAGTTCCAACAATAGTTGCAAACACCCCAAATGTTCCAGATACAAAACCAATTTCACTTTTTGTAAATCCTAACTTAAGGTAAAAGGGCATAGCTACTACACCCAGCATTGCATCTCCGAGTTTAAAGAAAATAATCGCCAGTAATATTACAATTGCCCCTTCCCTTTTAAAAAAATCAATAAATGGGTCAAGGGTCATCACTTTCCAAGAATGTAGAGAGAAAGCATTAAATTTATCACGAATTATGGCAGGTTCACTTAATGTTAAAATGTAGCAGATCACAGCACAATATGAAATGGATATAATAAAAAATACTTGTGCCCAGCCGTATAACTCGGAAAAATAAAATGCACCGGAAGAAATTATTATTAACCCTATTCTATAGCCAAATATAGTATTAGCAGCCCCAATAGCCTGCATTTCCTTTTCTAGAATATCTATTCTAAAAGCATCAAAAATAATATCAAATGTAGCAGAAAGCATCCCAAGAGCAATAACCAAAACATATAATTCGGCTAGTGAGTTTTTTGGATCAAATTTACTCATTAAAAATAAAATAAGAGCTAATGCACCTGCACAGAGAATCATCCAACTTTTTCTATGGCCAATTTTTCCTAATATCGGAATCGTTATCTGATCAATAATAGGAGCCCACAAGAATTTTAATGAATAAAATACTTTAGATATTGAAAAGGTAGTTATTACTGCAAGAGCAATTTGCTCTTCTGTTAACCACGCTGAAATAACTCTATATAATATACCCAGTGGCATGGCGCTAAAAATTGCTAAAATAAAGATTTGCAAATGCCGATAGTCTGTAAAGATTTTTAATACACTCATATTGGAGTAAATCTTCTGTAAAATTTTTAAAAAACGCCTAATTTAAGCTACACCTGATTACAGAGTACTAGCTTTGTATATGTCAATATAGCTCAACAGTCAATTTAAAAATTATTTTTTAGCTAAACAAAACTAGTTTGCAACTGTCCAGATATTTCTAGGAATTTTTTTTGGGTATTGTTTTTTAAATCTAGAGCTATTAATAGTACTCTGATATCCTTAACATGCTAAAATAATCATAATCAACAATAGTACACTATAGATTTAACGTTAAATGATACAGAATAAACATATAATTAGACTATCATTTATTGGGTTATTTTTAAATATAATAGCAAATATAGTACTATATAGATACTTCATGATAGAAGAAGTGGTTATTAAACAAATTTCTAATCAGAACGCTAGAATCGCTGAAGTATATAAACATAAAATATGGGCTAAAAATAAAAACGCAATAGTTAAACTAAACGGTCAAGACTTCGAATCGTTGATGACGGATCCAGATTTTATCCAGTTTGCCCAAAAATCTTCCCAGTTTTTTGAGGAATTAAAGACCGATATATCTTTATACAATAAGAACGGTAGAAAATTCATCGAAAGCGAATCTAATGACTTTCTAAATGTTAAATTAAATGATAGTGCTTATTTATATAATAAATTTATTCTACTTATGGATAAATATTTCTTATCTTCATATTTTGCTAAAAACCCATTAATGGAAGCTATGAGGGGGAAAACCAGAAATATGCTAATTTCAAGAGCAATTGTTACTGATCAGGACGGCCTAGAATATGAAACATCTTTTATAGTTACTTATATTCCTATTATTGATTCTGAAAATGGAGAATTTAGTGTCGATGGTATTGTCGAAATTACTACTAATGTTACAGATCAATGGAATAATATTGCTTATCTTGAAAAAAGAATATTTATAAGTTTTATTATTATATTCTTAGTATTTTTTATTATTGTTATGTACAACACAAATTATGCTCAAAAAATTATTAATAAACAATTTGAAACTAATAGAGAATTAGAGGAAGCAAAAATTAAAGCAGAAACTGAAAGCTCTGCTAAAACTCAATTCCTGGCAAATGTAAGCCATGAATTACGTACCCCACTCAACGCAATTATTGGATTTTCAGAAATGATTTTATCCGAGACTTACGGAAAATTAGAAAACACCCAATATAAAGATTACATAAACGATATCAATAATTCTGGAAAGCATCTATTAAGTGTAATAAATGATATTCTAGATTTTTCAAAAGCTTCCGTAGACAAGTTAAAAGTAGAGTTAATTGACCTCGATCTGAACAAATTGGCTTTATCAAGCCTGAGGTTTGTAAAACCAAGAGCCGATGAAGCTAATGTCAAATTAATTGAAGATTTACCGCAAGAACATATAGTAATGAAAGCTGATCCGAAAAGGCTTAAACAAGCTTTATTAAACCTTTTATCAAACTCAGTTAAATTTACTCCTTCCGAAGGTTCGGTAACCTTATCGGTAAGAAAAGATGTTTTAAAAAAATTAGTTTATATCTCCGTAACAGATACTGGTATTGGCATGAGTGATCAAGATATTCCAAAAGCTCTTTCCTCTTTCGGCCAACTTGATAATAAACTTAGTAGGAAATACGAAGGTACGGGGCTGGGTCTGCCTTTAACTAAGAAGTTAGTTGAATTAATGAATGGTACATTTGACATAAAAAGTACTGTGGGTAAAGGCACTACCATAACACTTATATTTCAATATAGTGATATAGTAACTTAATCTTCCCCCTCATTCCTCAGGGAGGTATAGTAATATATTTTCTCTAATTTTTTTATAATTGCTCAGATGTTTTACATCTCTTAAGTAGGAACTCTAAGGAGTACTTCTTAAGGAACTAACTCTTCGGCTTCAATCTCTCCGCTAACTTCCATCTCTTTATGCTCTATTTTTTCGGGATTACTAATAAGGTATTTATAGATCTCTGGGTCTCTATCCTTAGCTATATCAACTGCCGTTAACTCATCCTTGTTCTTAATAATTTTAGCTCCAAATTTTATCAGCATCTTAACCATTTCTAATTGCTTGAAATATGCTGCAAAATGGAGTGCCGTATTACCTCTAATCGAACCAAACTTATTAACATCTGCTTTACCGGTAGTTAGGAGTACATGCATAATTGCAAAACATCCATACTTTGCAGCCATTTGCAAATTAAGTATTTCTACTTTTTCTACCGTTAAAGTCTTATTTTGCATCATCTTACTAATATATGGGGATGTTACTTTTATCATTACTTCCGATTCTTTTTGGAATGCTTCAGAAAGCGGACTTTTTGCCATATATTACCTACAACGAATTAATTTAATAAAACGAGATGCTATTTTAAAAACCTGTTATCTAAAATAGCTAGAATTTTTAATATTCCTTTACTAGGCTTGTAAATTATTGTTTCACAAGCCATATTAACTATTTACCTTTTGTAGTGCCTCTACTACAGAATTGATTATAGGCAAATCTGATAATTTAATATTGTATTTTAAAAGAAAAGGTTTTATTAATTTTGCCGCTTCAACCCCTTCCACCAAAGTTGAATATGAAGAAATAAAACTTTGAGAATAATTATTTTGATGAAGTTCAAAACCAAATTTCGTATTTCGAGAAGTTTTAGAGTAACTTGTTAAAATCAAATCACCGACTACCGCCGGCTCTAAAAGGGTTTCTGTTTTCCCCCCAATTACCGAAGAAATATGTAATATCTCTTGTAAAGCCTTAGTAATAAGCCAGGCTCTAGCATTTTCTCCAGCCCCACTTGCTTCCAAAATACCGCTTTTTATTGCTACCATATTTTTAACTAAAGAAGATATCTGGACGGTTATAATATCTTCTGTGGTAGAAATTTCAAAAGTCGGCGTAGATAATTTTTGAGCTAAGTTATTTGCAAGAGTTAAATCAGGAGAAGAAACTGTTGCACTGCTAAACTTTCCCAATGCTACTTCTTTGGCAAAGTTGGGGCCTGAAAAAAAAGCAAAAGGATTAGCAAAATGTCTTCTAAATCGCTCCGAAAGCAATTCTAGCGGATTCGAAGAAATTCCCTTGGTTGCTATCACAAAAACAGTAGTTAAGCGAACAGAATGTTTTTTCATTTCCTCTAACACATTACCAAATGCGTGCGATGGTACTACAATAAATATTACTTCAGAATTTATAACTTCTGCTATGTTATCCGTTGCAACTAAATTAGGCGGCAAAGTAACAGATTCAAGGTATCTGGAATTAGTTTTCTTGTTATTTATCTCATCTGCTACTTCTTTGGAATCGGAATATATAACAACTAATTCATGCATTCTTGCTAAATGGGCAGCAATTGCGCTACCCCAACTACCACTACCGACAACGGCAAATTTTTTAAAATTATTCATCTATGCTACCCTTGCTATCATATATTCTGCTTCAAAAGAGTATAATCTTGCTTTTATTATTTGACCTACATCATACTCACCATCAAGTTTTACTGGAATAAAGTTTTCAGTATGAGCCATATTATTCTTTTCAATTAACACATTTGCATCTTTGCCAACGTTTCGAGCAAAAAATTTATGTAATTCTTTTATGCCCTCCGCTCGCAAAATTGCCGCTCTTTCTTTCCTGATTTGTTTAGGTACTTGAGGCATCCTAGCAGCCGGAGTTCCTTCCCTCTCGGAATAAGGAAAAACATGTAAGTATTGAATCCCTGCTTCGGAGATGAGCCTTCTTGTATTTTCAAACATTTCGTTTGTTTCAGTTGGGAATCCGGCAATAATATCGGCTCCAAAAGATACTTCCGGCCTAAGAGCCCTAAGATTATTACAAAACTCCACAACTTGCTCTCTATTATGACGGCGCTTCATTCTTTTTAAAATCATATTGTCTCCGGCTTGAAGGCTAATATGAAAATGAGGCATTATTCTAGAGTTTTGAGCGAAAAGTGCAAAAAGCTCGTCATCAATTTCTGCAACATCAATTGATGACAGGCGAAGCCTTTGCAAATTAGGAATTAGAGAAAATATTCTTCTTATCATTTGAGCAAAACTAGGTTTTCCAGGTAAATCGGCACCATAAGCCGTAACATCTACTCCTGTAAAAACTATCTCCTGATAATTTTCAGCAAGAAGTAATCTTATCTGCTGAGCAATTACCCCTATCGGTACGGATCTGCTGTTCCCTCGACCATACGGTATCATGCAAAAAGTACACCTGTGATCGCATCCATTTTGTACTTGGATAAATGCCCTTGCCTTTCCCTCAAAACTTGTTATCAGATGATTAGCTGTTTCTTTGACTGACATAATGTCATTAACAGCAATACGCTCATTGTCGATAAAGTAATTACTGCTAGAGAGTTTCTCTTGGTTACCAAGAACTTTACTTACTTCACTCATTGATGCAAACATTTCAGGAGTGTTCTGGGCGGCGCACCCAGTAACTATAATAGTTTTGGATGGATCTTGCCTTTTAATTTTGCGAATAACCTGCCTTGCTTGTTTTTCAGCTTCTTTTGTTACGGCACAAGTATTAATAACTACAGCATTGGTAAGATGCGATTTTGCCAAATTATTTCTAATAATTTCACTTTCATAACTATTTAATCTACAACCAAAAGTTATTACTTCGTGGTTTTTATCCATAATAATACTCTCCCGCAAAAACGTATGAAGCAGAACCCGTCATCAGAATTTGATTATTTTTCTTGCACATTTTTAAAGTACCGAGCTCAAAAGCTACTTTTGCTTCATCATCTACAAACCCCAATTTATTAGCTGCCGCAAAACTAGCAGACGCACCACTTCCACAAGCCATAGTAAAACCGGTACCTCTCTCCCAGACTTTTAAAATTATAGTATTATCTTCGATTTGTGCAAAATTTACATTTACTCCATTACTAAATAACTCATTTTTCTGCAAATTTTTACCAAAGATTTTTTTATCTTTGTCAGCGAATTTACTAAAAATAACCAGGTGGGGATTCCCTATATCAACGCAAACCATTTCCTTCGGTTCTATTCTGTATTTATCACCTAATTCCCATAATCTCTCTCGCGTGGGCATCCAATCTGCAGTAAAATTCGCGGCTCCCATATTGACAGTTATATTATCTGGATCAGAATATTCGGTTGTAATATCTTTACCCTCTACTTTTATGGTTGTATTTTTAATACCATACCGGTCAAATATTACCCGAGATAAGCATCTAGAAGCATTCCCACAAGCTTTAGCTTTTGAACCATCTTGGTTAAAGATATTCATTAAAATAGAATTATTATCTTTTTGGTAAGTTATAAACTGATCACAGCCAATACCGATATGTCGGTCTGCAATTTTAATCACAAAATCTTTTATATCTTTAATATTACATAATAAGGAATCTTCAATAATGACAAAATCATTACCCAAACCGTGCATTTTAATAAAAGGTATTTTCTTCATAATTATTTAAAATAACTAATTTAATAACCAGCTGTGTGCCGTTATTGTAGCAAGTTTTTAAAAAAATTATAGTTTTTTAAATAGGATATTTATACATCAATACCGTTTAGAGATGAGCAATTGACTTTATTTCATAAAAAGAGTATTTTCTTAAACCGAAGCAGCAGTAATATTTAACCGGAAAAGTACGGAATGGATCTATGACACAAAATAAAAAATTTCCCTTAATGCCTAAAGCTACTGCCATATGGCTTATTGATAATACTACTTTAACTTTTAAACAAATAGCTGATTTTTGCGGGATGCACGAGCTTGAGGTTAAAGGTATTGCCGATGGAGAAGTAGCAGTGGGAGTTATAGCTGATAATCCAATAACTTCTGGACAGCTAGATAAAGAAGAAATAGAAAGGTGCTGCAAAGATCCGAATGCAAAACTTCAGCTAAAGCTAAGTAATGCCTATGAAACAGTTTCCAAGGCGAAAAAGAAAGGTGCTAAATATACTCCTATAGCAAGGCGTCAGGATAAACCTGATGCTATATATTGGTTAATAAAAAACTTTCCTGAAATTAAAGATTCTACAATAATAAAACTAATCGGGACAACAAAATCTACAGTAGATGCGGTACGCAATCGCACCCATTGGAATATGGCTAATATACGCCAGCGTGATCCTGTATTGCTTGGAATATGCAGCCAGACCGATCTTGATAAAATAGTTGAGGTTGCACGTCTGGAAACAACAACCAGTAGTGAAAGTAAAAAAATGATTGAAGACGCTTTAGATAAGCAATAAAAAATAAGTTATTAGATTTTCTCATTCAATACCGCTGCTTCTACTTTTAACAGTTTGTTTTTTAGCAGGAGTAGAAGGCGGTGATATTTTTGGTTCATATAACCTTTTATGGGTAACCGGTTGGGAAGAGTTAGGGGGGTAACTCAAAGGATTAATAGCGGTTGCAGCGTTTTTATTAACATAAGCATCATGACCGCTTTTTATTACCACTCCCGCGGCAATAGCCCCTGCAATCACCGTGCCAGCGGGAAATGCCGTAGCAAGCAATACTGTCCCCAAAGTTTTCCATGGATTCTTTTTAATTTTATGTAACAGTTCAGCACCCATCCCTCTTGGAGGGGATATTTCTTTCAATTCTTTAGACTGCGGTGGCTGAACAACTTGGCTTCCCTTTAAAGCTATTGGTACTGTCATTTGGGACTGCTTAGGAGACATATGATTTGACTTACCTGAATATTGCCCTTGTTCTATAGAAGTTGTTTGTTCACGAGTTTTTGCTCTGGATAAAGCTTTAGCCTGTTCTAATTTTCTTCTCTCTTCTTCATCAATTTGGGAAATAGGCCGTGTCTGTTTTGGTTTATCACCATAAGGAGAGCTGACCCTACTAGCACCATCACCTATGAAAGAAAATCCAACTTTAAAAAGATCAGTAACCCCAGATCCGTTCAAAGCAAAACCACCGCTAACCCCAATAAGCGCTACAGTACCCACCAATACAGATACCCCAAATAGCGTCTCCCCCACACCCAATAAACCGTTACCCACAGCTTTAGCATGATCTTTAGCTGTTCTTTCCTTTGCAGGAATAGTAGTTCTTTCAGAATCCCCCGTCTTAGCCATTAATTTATGTAGTTAGTAATTGTACACTTAAACTTAGTGTAGCAAAAAACTTATCCTGCAATACAAGAAAATATGTTTATGTCAGCAACTATTAAGCTTGGTGTTGCAAAGAAAAACTTACAATGCTACTTACTTGAGGTCACAATTTCTTCCGGGAAACAATAATTATATCTTTGGAATTATTGGTATCAAATGTTTCTCTAGAAAAACTTCCGTATACCTCTAATATTTCCAACCCTACTTATTTTACCAGGTTTTATAAAGTAAGAAATTTGTAAACTTGAAAGTAAGATTAGTTAAAGTATGATGTGTTTATCATACCCTTTTTGTAACAAACCTGAAATAGATTTATTTGTTACTTATGTTTTATGTCGATGAGATTACTCCAATTATAGAGCTTGTTTGATTTTTTATGGATACCGGAGAAGGCTTAATTAACAAAAAAATAGCAAGTGTAATTGCTAAACCTAAGGAAACGAAAATAAGTTTCTGTGCATTAGCTTTTATCATTAAGAATCCCCATAATGCAGACGGAAAATATCTGGTGGGCGATGACAGACTCGAACTGCCGACCGTCTCGGTGTAAACGAGATGCTCTACCAACTGAGCTAATCGCCCCTAGAAAAGCAATATGTACTAATTTTGCCAATTAATCAACCTATTTTTTATGGTTTAACTAATTAATATGCAGATCTAGCTTTTAGTTTTTTCCAGTACGTTGAGAATAAGCTACCTACTATCATACCAATTGCAGACATTAAAAGACCGACTAACTGAGGTGGTATATAGTCTTTCTCAAGAAAAGTCAGCATTGCCCACGTACCTACTCCTAGAATAATAGAGAGTATTGCTCCTTGATTATTTGCTTTACTCCAGTAAACACCAAATGTTAAGGGGACGAATGCACCGCATAAAGTTACCAGGTAAGCACCTTTAATTATTTCTAATATGGTAACCCCTGCACTGACATTTAAGTAAGAATAAAAATATACCAGGAATCCAAAAACAAACACTCCAATCCTTGAAGTTAAAACGATACCTCTATCAGTAAGCTTCATAGAGTCTTTTAATATATTCTCCGCAAGCAAGGCGGAAGGAGCAAGTAGAGTACCGGAAGCAGTAGACATTATAGCCGAAAGTAAAGCGCCAAAAAACAGAACTTGTAAAAACACGGGAGTTTCTTTAAATATGTAGTCTACTAAAATTTTTTGTTGGTCACCCCCAGCTTCTAAGGTCTGTTCAAAAATTCCAGGTGATAGTAATGAGATACCATATGTAATAAAAATCGGCACAAAACAAAATATTATATATATGACCCCACCAATTGTTGAACCAAGAACCGCTGTACGCTCGTCTTTAGAAGCCATTACTCTCTGGAAAACATCTTGCTGAGGAACAGATCCCAAAGCTAAGGTCAAAAAAGTTGCAATAAATTCAAGCGTATCATGAAAATTGGTTTCTGGCCAAAAATCAAATTTATTATTTGCTGCAGCATGTGAGATAATTTCAGTTGCCCCTCCGTCAAAACGTCCAGCAACTAATACTGCAACAGCAAGTAACCCTACTATAATCAATATCATTTGGATAAAATCCATCACTACCAGCGATTTCATCCCCCCAACCATGGTATATAGCATGATTATGGCCAGGCCTATTAGCATCGCAAGTTCAAAAGAAATAGTATCATTAGAAATAAGCTTTATCACTAGACCAAGGGCCACTATCTGGGCGGACATCCATCCAAGATAACTAGCGCAGATAGTTAAAGATACTAGCATTTCTACTACCCGACCAAATCTTTGCCTATAAAAATCGGCGAATTCAATAATCTAGCGCAACATACTGCAATTTGCGATTATGAAAGACCTCGGTAGGTGTTCTGTAACCAAGGCATTTTCTGGGCTGATTATTCATTCTCTGTTCTATATCGTCAAGAAGTTCTTGAGATAAGT
>CAIKLL010000135.1 GCA_903828265.1 uncultured Rickettsiales bacterium | reverse complement strand
TAACCAAATTAAAGACTATGTTCAACATGAAGGCTTTTGCAATATTTTGGTGTGGAGCATTACTCCTACAAAATATTTACCAATTTGTAAGCGAAAGGGATGGTTTCAGTTTGTATAATTTCCTATTATTCTTCGTAGCGGGTATAACATGGGGCTACTTCTGGGGGCAACGGCTAATGAAGAATGAAGAAACCAAATAAAATATAAGCCATGACAGTATTTCAATTTTTTATAGCGCTTGGAATAACAGCCATATTACTTTTTTTGATAAGGGCCTTTTGGAAAGAAATCGTAATAATTAGTGTGGCACTTTACACCTTAGGTCAGTTGCTATTTTGGTCGCTTCTTTCAGCAATTTTATGGGCAGCTTTTATAAACTCAAATACAGACGGCTGGATGTTACTTTGGCTATATTTTTTTCTTTTATTCAGCGGTATATTAATTACTTACGCATTAATTGCAGTGGACATTTTTTATATAATTCGAAACTATATTAGGTCATTTTTTTAATAAAATTCTATGAGTAAAATTTTTAAGGAGTCGCTAAAGAGATTAAATGATAGCCAACTTAAGGCCGTAAACACCCTTAATGGTCCAGTATTATTGGCTGCTGGGCCTGGAACTGGCAAAACTCAAGTATTATCGCTTCGTATTGGGCAGATACTTACTGAGACTGATATGTATGCCAGTAATATTCTGTGTCTTACTTTTTCAAGATCTGCGGTTAATTCAATGAAACAACGCCTTGCAGAATTACTAGGACCAGAAAGCGAAAATGTAACAGTTGAAACATTTCACTCGTTCGCAGAAATTATAATAAATGAAAAGAATAAGACCGCGACTACAAATGGCATCATGCTTACAAAAGCGCAGCGCTACATGATCTTAGAAAAATTATTAAGCCATCAACAAACTGGGGGAGAGTACTGTGAAGGAAGGCTGCCGACTACTAAAAGACTCAGTGATCTTTGCAATCTATTTGATTTATTTAAAAAAGAGTCCATAAGAGCCGATGAGATTAAACGGCTAGCAAATCACTGCCTCGTTGACATACTACCAAACAGAGATGAATATAAGGCAACAAGGGTTCCTTTTAACGAAAAAGGTAAAAAAGTAAAAAAATCACTCCTACTTTTTAAAGACACGATTTCTACAATTTTTGAAGCGTATCAGCAACTAATAAAAAAGCACGGATTTTATGACTACGACGATTTAATATCAGAGGCAACAAATATTTTGACTACGGACAATGATCTGCTTTTAGAGTATCAAATTCGATATCAATATGTTCTGGTAGATGAGTTTCAAGACACTAATGAAAGCCAATTATCATTACTACTAACACTTCTAAAAGGAATTGAGGTCCCAAATATCTTTGTAGTAGGCGATGATGACCAATGCATTTATCGTTTTCAAGGAGCCAGTAAACGCAATTTTGAAATTCTACAGAATGAATACAAAAACCTGGTGAAAATTGCATTAAATAAAAATTATCGAAGCACTACTGCCATACTTGAGCATGCCCATCATTTAATAAAAGAAAATCCAGGTAGAGAGTCCTTAAAATCCAAACCTCTTATTGAAGCAAGAACAACACCTTGGGTTATAAACCCCTCTGGCCCACACTTGAACATATATGAAGACAGCATTCAAGAGGATTATGATATTGCATTAAATATTAAGCAATTAGCAGAAAATGAGAATTTTGAAGGTAGCGTAGCAGTCCTATACAGACGACATATCGATGGCGATAGAATTGCAAAATGGCTTGACAAGTGGGGGATTTCATACAAGATTAATAGGCAACGAAAAGATTTACTACAAACTGAGACAGGCAGAAATCTGCTGTTGGCTACTAGAATTGCAACACTTCTTACTAAAGATATAAGGCTAGCAGGTGACTACTTCTGTCATCTAGCTATGCAAAGAGTCGGAAGAGATCATTTTTTAAAAAGCTTTCTCCGATGGAAAAAAAGTTCAGAAAAAAAAGATTACCTGAATTGGCTGAGAACAACAGATATACCGGCAAATATTGCCCTTAAGCAGCTACTTAGTGATTGCGAAAGATTGCAGCAGCATGAAGAAGAAGAAATGAGCAT
>CAIKLL010000134.1 GCA_903828265.1 uncultured Rickettsiales bacterium | reverse complement strand
CCTTACCATTGGCTTCATTGTGTTTGTCACCTCCCACAATGCAATGGTTAGTTCTATGCTGGTGGTTAGCCTTTGCATAGGTCGGATTCTTACCAACTGATTCTTACGCACTTCCCTTGGCGCACTGCATATAATTCTCCTATTACCGGAAGGAGCAAATATTACTTTTTCTTTAAATGCAGAAGGTCACTGGATAGCAATTTACAACGGTAGGCCTATTAATGGTGAAGGAGCACCTATTTATTTTTCTGACCCATCACTAAACTCAGATGATCAGTTTCAACATAGCCAAATCAACGACGGCCAGATTAGCTTTAAAGATTCGTTTGGAGGAATAGGCTCGGATGGTTATAACGACGTAGTTATAAATACTAAGGCTACCCTATATACGGGACCGAATACCGGAGCTGGTAGTAGTGATACCGGAACTGGCGGAGATGATGGCGGGACTGGAACTGGCGGAGATGGTAGTGGAACCGGAACTGGCGGAGACGATGGCGGGACTGGAACTGGCGGAGACGATGGCGGGACTGGAACTGGCGGAAATGATAATCCCCATAGCATCCCGGTTCTATTACCTAATGGTAATTATAGCCTAGTCCCAGGTACAGGCTTTTCCTTAACTGTTGATTCAATAGACTCAGATGCTGGTTATAATAGTAGCTTTGGGCACTATTTTGCCGATATTAATGGTAATCCGATATCTGGAAGTATTGATTTTACCAATGTTAAAGAGAGTCTTGGGACGGGAGGGACAATAACCATAAACTATGGACCAGGTGATATTCCTCCTGGAGCAGTAACAGTTGGTTTCTTCATTATTCCAAATGGAGACTCATTAAATCCCCTCTTACCAGAAGGAGCAAAGGTTACTTTTTTATTAAATGATCAAGGACAATGGACAGGTTATTATAACGGTAATCCTGTTAACGGTGAGGAAGCTCCTGCTTATTTCTCAGATCCTAATTTAAATCCTGATGGTGGAGCTACTCATTCAAGCAATAATGAAGGACAAATTAGTTTTGAAGATTTATTCGGTGGTAGTAGCGACGGTGATTATAATGATGTAGTCGTAAATGTCCAATTTGCCTCTTATACAGGACCCGACGTAGGTAACGGGGGTAATAATAACGACGATGGCGGGACTGGAACTGGTGGAGATGGTAGCGGAACCGGAACTAGCGGAGATGATGGCGGAACCGGAACTGGCGGAAACAACAGCGGCGGGAATACCGGCACCGATCATGACAACGGTCATGGTAACGATGATGACGGCAATGATGACAGCAACCCAGGTAAGGGCGGCGGAAACAAAGGCGGTATAAATAACCGTGCTAACGAAGACAATAGCGATGGTAATGATAAGAGGAATCTAAATAATAATGAAAACATAAAAGATACAGATAATGATAAAGGAAATAACAGTAAGGGTTTTGATAACCATGATAATCAAAATGAAAGCAGCTCTGGTAAAGATGATACTAATACCCATACTGTACATGACCCCCATCACCAACCAGACACAAATATATCAGCAATGAATAGCAATAGTTGGACAGATGTAGTATCGAATGATTCTCATATTACTCCCCCCCCTTCTGCTGCTAATTGGTTAGAACAGGTTGATATTAAACCTGAAGCGGATATAACAGTTCATAATGATAAAGATCAAGAAAAAAATAATGATGAAGATTCCTCCCGGGAAGTGAATGATGATAACCTTAATAATGATGATAAACATTCTTCTAACCACCATCATTTTTAATGGAATTAGTTTGAGATAGGCCAATTTTTAACTTCTTAGAATCATGAAGTCATTTGCAGATCTGAGAGATTTTAATAATAACGAATTGTTATGCTTTAACTAATTTAGTAACATAAATGTATGGTAAAATTACTCATCCTAGTTAGCTATAAGCAATAACGCTATATGAAAGCTATCAGTATAAAATTAGGAAAAGGAAGAAGAAGAGTTCCTACAGAATTTTATTAAAATCTATATCTACAAACCGGGGCATTATATTACATACGGAAAATAATTTAGTATATCTTACTACAATAGAATGAGATTGGTAAAACCTACAAGATAAGGTAAAATTGTATACGTACCACAGACATATTAAAGTATTTGCCGTGCTAAAAAATTTAATAATGATGCGATGAAATGAGGTAAAACAAGACTTACACGTCCAAACTAAAACGGCTTGTAAAAAAGAATACTATTATAAATTAGATTTAAAGCTAACTTAGGCTTGTTTAGCTTTAAATCTTTTATTAATTTTATTGATAACAAGAGTTCTGCCCTTTCTTTTTACTATACGGCAATTTTTATCTCTTGTTTTGGCAGATTTTAGAGATTTTAAGACTTTCATAATATTTATTCTTGATTTTTAAATTCATCAATTTCTAGGTTGCTATTATAAAGCCTTTTAGGTTTAAGGTCAACTACGAATAATCATTTTCATTAACTAATTGCTTTTATACTTGACCTTAATATGTAAGAATTTTATCATCCAAGGAAAATTATTTGGAGAAAAA
This sequence comes from uncultured Rickettsiales bacterium, assembly GCA_903828265.1. Taxonomy (GTDB): domain Bacteria; phylum Pseudomonadota; class Alphaproteobacteria; order Rickettsiales; family Rickettsiaceae; genus Megaera. The sequence continues at coordinate 1,751 of CAIKLL010000134.1, read as the reverse complement.
AATGAAACCGTATAGCGATCTTGCCAAAATTATTCACCGTGAAGGATACATATTTATTGTTATTTTTGCCGTAATAACTTTTGTATTAGGTTCTTTTAGTACAACATTTGGTTGGATCGGCACGATCAGTACCTTATGGTGTGCTTATTTTTTTAGAAATCCAGAAAGAGTAACACCAGTCAACGATAATTTTATTATCAGCCCTGCCGATGGGATAGTTCAGGCTATCAAAGAAGTAATCCCGCCTTCAGAACTTGGCCTTGGTGATGATGAAATGATCCGGATCAGTATATTCCTGAATGTTTTTAATGTCCATGTCAATAGAGTCCCGGCGACCGGCAGGATTTTGCTCCTGCATTATCACCCAGGAAAATTTTTTAATGCTTCCTTAGATAAAGCAAGTATTCATAATGAACGCCAGTCTGTTTTAATGGAAACTGTTAATGGTGTAAAAATAGCTTTTGTCCAGATTGCCGGTTTAATCGCTAGAAGAATAGTATGCGACTTAGAAGAGTCTCAGCCTGTAAAAGCCGGTCAAAGATATGGGTTAATACGATTCGGCAGTAGAGCCGATATTTATCTCCCTTTAAAAACAGCTATCCTGGTATCGGAAGGGCAGACCTGTATCGGTGGAGAAACTGTACTCGCTGATATGGACTTAAGCAAATCTGCTCAGCCAAAATTTGAAGTAAGATAATTATTATTTAAAAGTAAGGGAAAAGATTTTGTCAAAATTGAAAAAATCGCCAAGAATACTAAAACCTGTACCTGTTGTAAAATTGATCCCTAATATACTGACTTTAATCGGTCTGGTTATAGGGGTTAGTGCTATACGTTTTGCGTTGGACAGTAAATGGGAGATATCTGTTTACTGCATATTAATAGCTACAATTATAGACGGGCTTGACGGTAGAATAGCTAGGATGCTAAATGCTACCAGTCATTTCGGTGCAGAACTAGACTCTTTATGCGATTTTGCAAATTTTGGCATTTGTCCTGCTTTCATTATATACTTATGGTCTTTTCAACAATATGAATACAAGGTAACATCGTGGGCAGCCATAACCCTTTTTATTGTCTGTATGGGCATACGTCTGGCACGTTTTAACGCCACAATTATTAATCCTGTTGAATCTAAAAAAGCAACAATGTTCTCAGTAGGAGTACCTGCGCCAAGCGGAGCTATGCTTGCTTTACTCCCTATTATACTCGATTTTGAAATCACTACTTATTTTGAAGATTTCAGCATGAGAAACCATACTCTACTAATAAATCTATATATTTTTTTTATAGCTATCCTTCTTGCTAGCAGATTACCTACAATATCAATTAAACAACTAAACATCAAACCTGAATATTTATCACTCTTTATGGTAATGTTTGCAATAATAATCATTATCACTGCGATCTATCCTTGGTATATATTACCGCTAGCAGCTGTATTATATCTATTATCAATAATTATTTGTATTAATATATCACGAAGGTTATGAACCTGATTTCCAAATATTCATCACATCGATATTTTATTCATACTTTAATTGCTCTTTCTATTGTTGTAACGCCAGTTTAGGATAAAAGGGGCGAATTCAATAATCTAGCGCAACATACTGCAATTTGCGATTATGAAAGACCTCGGTAGGTGTTCTGTAACCAAGGCATTTTCTGGGCTGATTATTCATTCTCTGTTATATATCGTCAAGAAGTTCTTGAGATAAGTTTCTATGATCAAACTTCTTCGGTAGGTATCT
>CAIKLL010000133.1 GCA_903828265.1 uncultured Rickettsiales bacterium | reverse complement strand
CAAAAGAAACGATAAAAGAAATTTTTTTAACATTAAGAGCAACTTCAGTTAAAGAATGGATAGAATGAAAAGAAAAAGAGTTAATAGTAGAAAATGCAACTATAGAATCAACTATATAAGGAATGATCTTAGCAGAAATGGATATATCACTTGGCGAAATAAGAAGTTTATTTGAGTAAGCACAAGAAACGGCAGAAGAAGTAAAGGAGGAAATAGTAGAAAATGCAGAATAAGATAAGCCAAAAGGAGCAAAAGATAAAGCAGCAGGTAAAGAGAATATAAGTCCAGAAGTAGTAGATAAAGCAATTTCATAAAAGCAGTTATCTAGGAAGCTATCCGTAGGGAATCCTAGATTATTATCAAAATTACTTTTTATTCTTTCTTGAGCGAGATTTTGATGTAAATCAGAAATAAGTAATTTGGAAGAGTATCCAATTGTACTGATTAAAGGTAGGGAGAATTTAGTAAAAAAAGAGTATTTAGGATTATTGTTAGATAAGGTAAAGCACCCTAAAAAAGAAAAAACAAAATGGGTAGTAATCCAATAAGTATTTTCTTGTGGTATATGTGAGAGTAATTGATCAATTTGAGATGAGGTATTATGTGGTAAAAGTGGAGAAATTATTTCTTTTAAAAAATATTTGTACAAATGTGAATTTTCTAATAATTCAGAATAGGTTAAAAAAATAATACCTAAGTCACTTTTTTTTAGGGAATCAAAGTTTTTTTCAGCTTTTTGGTATAAGAGCATTAATTTAGTATTAGTTTGTCTGTCGTGTAAATATTGATCAAGTTTTGACTTAGTTAATGAAGATAGTTTTTTTAATAAATTTTCATCATTATATTTCACAACTTCTTGGGATGAATCTAATATCTGCATTAATCCTGAAATTTTTGGAGTATTACTATTTAAAGCTATATAAGGCACTCCTAGACAAGCTGCGGCAATAGTATGATGAAACCTGCCAGATACTAAAATAGAAGATGATTCAATAATACTTAGCCAATTATCTAGAGAACTAGCTTCATATACCTCAATCACCCTCCCAAAATTTTGGCTCATATATTCAAGAAATTCTCTATCATCTTTTGCTGGCGAAGCCTTGGCACCGTATAAAAATTTTATATGATAATCTTGTTTTTCTAAGCTTTCTAAATATTGGTTAAAATTGCTAAGACCTTGTGTAAAATCGTGTATATTACCACGCTCAGAGGAAGGTATATTTAATTGTAACCAAGTGGCAGAACCAGATATTAAAATCAATTTTGGATCCTTTAAAACTTGTCCCATTTTATAGTGGTCCTTGATATAAATAGGCATGCAATCAAAGCATTCTGCTGCATTTATATTTAATTTCTTCATAGTGGATAAACTAACAGGTTCTCTAATTGCAGCATAATCAATATTTTCATATACTAACTTATAAACCGATGCTTCTTCAGAAGTTTGGCTAATAGTTTCGTCATGCTGAGGATAAGGTGAATGATTTAAGATTTCAACGTGTTTAGCGTACTTGGCTTTAGAAATATAAGCTACGTATAAAAGGCTGGAGGGTGCTGGATTTAATCCATGTAAAGTACCTTCACCATTAATAATAACTGCATCATGGGTTTTTATTAATTGTATTAATTGGGGATTATCATTTTCAAATTGTTTTAAAGCATCTTGATTTATAAATCCTTTTTTAGTGTTGGGAGACGATTGTATTTTATATGTTTCAGTTATAGAAAGGGTTGTTACCTTATGTCCTAACGCTTTCATTTTTTCAATCAAAGCTGTACTAGTTGCTGTACAACCAAAATGGTACCAATTAGTAGTGTCATTCAATAAGAGAATTTTCATTTTAGCTCCATAAATTTGTTATAAGATAAGTAGTCTTTATTAAAAGAAATATTTTTT
>CAIKLL010000132.1 GCA_903828265.1 uncultured Rickettsiales bacterium | reverse complement strand
TCGCATAGCCCGGTCTAGTGACTACATCTCCTGAATAGTCTCATAATGGCTGCATAGGATTAAAATTTACTTATCTGAATCGAGTTATTTAAGGAGAAGAGTAATGAAATTAGATCCTCATGTGGAGTGGGATGGGATATGGCTTCAAATGGCTGTTGGAATGTCAAAGAATCCAGGCCGAAAATATCGAAATCAATTGATATTAAGCGAAATTAGTAAAATCCCAGGGACAAATTTGAAGCTTTTAGATTTTGGTTGTGGAACTGGCGATTTACTAAATATTTTACAAAAAAAATTTCCTAAAATTGAATATACTGGTCTAGACATTTCTGGCGAAGCTCTAAATAAAGCTAGAGATAAATTACCAATGATAAAATTTATTCAACTCGATAAAGATAGTAATTCATTAAAACTCAAATCTAAAGTCATGCCCCAAAGTATTGTAATTATAAGTGAGGTATTAGAACACCTTAGTGAGCCGGATGAGGCACTAGAATTAATTAGGAGTTTATTATCTCAGGAGCCTCGTCAGGATTGCACTTTGCTGGTTACTGTGCCTGCTGGACCTATGTCATATTTTGATAAATACATTGGCCATAAAACTCACTATTCAGATAGAACCATAACTAAATTATTAAATCACAATGGTTTCCAAGTAGAAAAAATATATAAAGCTGGTTTTCCAGGCATCAATTTTTTGCGAATTGCAACAATTATAAGAGGAAAATCGATACTAAATGATGTCAAAGTTGGTGAAAACCAAAGTTTATTCGTAAAAATCATTTTAAAAGTTATTGAATTACTATTTACCATCTCAAAAAAAAATTCACGGTTTGGGTGGCAAATAGTTGTAATAGCGCGGCATCAATTAAAGTAACTTTTTTACTCTCAAAGTAAAATTTTTCCAGCCAACTACCTGAACTAAAATACTTATAGTCATAAGAGGAATACGATACCTGTTATCACCTTGAACTATAAGCACAGTAGCCCAATTAGAGAAAATAAAAATTGCCGCAATCAAACTAATTTTTCTAGATAAATCATCACTTTTCCATAAATATTTCAAACCACTTATGAGAAAAAACCACCCACCCAAAATCCAAAACCAAGACACTAATTGCCCTGGTATCCCAAAAACAATATCAACTTGCTCTTGTGTTTTAATATTCGCCTTTACAGGGTGGAAGTTTAAATAAGGGTTTCTTGCGTTAGTTCCACCTTGTAGTGGTCCAAACCACGGCGACCATAAATAGTAACTTTTTTTCCAAAGCAATTCTGCGCCATCAACAGGGTTATTTAAGTACCATGTAGCTGCACAAGATAGCTGCTTACTAGTCTTTTCAGAGTCTGATAAACCAAAAGTATTGCAAATGATTCCAGAGGATTTTTCCATATATGTTCCCGTAGCATTAGGACCTGCTCCCATTAAAGCTAAAGTTCCGATAGAAGTTTGACTCGTGAAGGTGCCATTTGCAATATAGTTACGAGCCATTATAGAAAATTGGGACACAAGAATAATAAAAAGAGCAACAAGTGAGAATATAAGTTTTTTATTTTTATTAATTATGAAAATCCAAAATAATATAATACCAAGTGATGGTAAGACCATTCTTGGGGATAGCCAAATACTTATCCCCAATAATAAAGATGCAAATAAAATATCGTAATTTGAAGACTTATTGTTTGTAGAATTAGTACTTTTAATAAATAGACCAGTAACTAATGCACAAATACTTGCAACCACACCTTCGTAGGCTAACTGTAATGATTGCAGGCTTAATGTTGGGTTTAGCATTGCAACAACTGAGAAAAGCGGAACAACTTTTGAAATTGAAGTCACCGAAAGTTGCTTAGCAAGATAGTGTATTGAAAAAGCATAAAAAACTGTTTGAATAATTGAAACTAAAGGGAGCAAATAATATTTAGAAACAAAACTGGTTAACAAAAGAAATAGTGAGTATCCAGGCGCAAAATAAGACATATAATTTGATTTAGTAAACAATCCATCTTCTCGAATTGCGTCGAGACCTTTCAAATAAGATTCCCCATCTGATCCTAGCCATGCACCACCGGCATACCCCAGAAATACTGGTTCAATGTTAAATAGGATTATTACTTTGATGGAAGAAATACATAAAATAAAATATAATACAAAGTTACTTTGCTTGACAGCCTGTCTAGTTCCAGTTTTTTTAGTCACATCATTACAGTACACTATGAAACTAACATAATGAAAGGAATTTGCTCTTGTATAAAAGTAAGTCCGTGAGTGTTATTTTTCCTACACTTAACGAAGAGTTAAATATACTTAATGCAGTCAATGAATTTATAAATAACCCTTATGTTGATGAAGTTTTGGTGGTAGATAATGGTTCTACTGATTCGACTAAGAAAATAGTTCACCAAACTAATGCAAAATATATCCTTGAAAGCAAACGAGGATATGGGGAAGCGTGTATAACTGGAATTAGGAACTGTTTCTCAGATATTATGTTTTTGGTTGAACCTGATGGAACTTTTTCCTCCAATGATATAGAAAAATTCTTAAGCTACTCAGATCAATTTGGAGCAGTATTAGGATCTAGAACTGCATCTGCATTAATTTGGGAACGAGCTCATATGCCAAATTGGATAAGATTTGGCAATTGGCTTTGTGCAAAGATAATTGAGGTTCTATTTAGTGGACCATCTTTGTCAGATGTTGGTTGTACTTATAAATTATTAACAAAAGAAACCAAAAAAAATATCATAGAACACT
>CAIKLL010000131.1 GCA_903828265.1 uncultured Rickettsiales bacterium | reverse complement strand
GGTAAAATTAGAAAAAATAAACAAAGATTTTGTTCAATCGGAATTAAATTTTGATGACGAGGAAGAAGATGAAAACCTGATACAGGAAAAAGGTTTATTAGAAGATGAGTTTATTAGTAATAATGATCATAATATAATGGACAATTTTAACAAAGGTTTGGTGGGTGAAAATTATATTAGTACTAATGAGTTTAATTTGGATCAGGACTAATAGATATTTAGATCCAACAAAGTAGGTAGATGATAAATTATAAAATTCTAAGCTCCTTAGTTGTACTAGTTGAAATTTAATCTTACAGTTGTTAAAATAAAAAGAAAACAATTGGAGATTAAAATGAATTTAAATCAAAAACTAATAAAACCAAAGATAGGATTACTAGAACTAGGAAAAAGTTTAGGAAATATTTCTGCAGCTTGTAAAACAATGGGTTATAGCCGAGATAGTTACTACCGTTTTCAAGAGCTATATGAAACTGGAGGTGAAGAAGCATTGTTTGAAGATTAGTCGCAAAAAACCGATATTAGCAAACAGAGTAGATCCTGCAGTAGAAAAAGCGGTACTTGATATGGCTATAGAATATCCTGCCTATGGTCAGCTCAGAGTGTCAAATGAACTAAAAAAGGTTGGGATATTAGTTTCTCCTGGAGGTGTACGCTCTATATGGCTTAGAAACGATCTAAACAACATCAAAAAACGTCTAAGTGCTCTAGAAGCCAAGATGGCTCAGGATGGTATCTTGCTAACCGAAGCTCAGCTTCAAGTATTAGAAAAACGCAAAGCTACAAAAGAAGCTCATGGAGAAATAGAAACAGAGCATCCTGGCTATCTTGGATCTCAAGATACTTATTATGTTGGTTACTTTAAAGGAGTCGGCAAAGTCTATTCACAAGTATATATTGATACTTACAGCAGAGTAGCTGATGCCAAGTTATATGAAGATAAAACAGCTCTGACAGCTGCAGATATTCTAAATGACAGGGTTTTACCTTGGTATGAAGAGGAAGGAATACCTATCTTGCGTATATTAACGGATCGAGGAACGGAATATAAAGGCAAGATTGAACATCATGCTTATGAGTTATTTCTATCCATCGCTGGTATTGAACATACTACAACTAAGGCATACTCTCCTCAAACTAATGGTATTTGTGAAAGGTTCAACAAAACTATGAAACAAGAGTTTTTTGAGGTTGCTATGCGTAAAAAAATCTACAATTCAGTTGATGAGTTGCAACAAGATCTTGATACTTGGTTACATTATTATAATCACGAAAGACCACATTCTGGCAAGTTTTGCTATGGTAAAACTCCGATACAGACTTTTATAGATAGTAAAAAATTGGCTCTTGAGAAAAATAATGAAATCTTGTACCTTGAACACTTATCTGACAGTGATAATTCTACTTACAATCAGATAGGATAAATTATAGTGTCTGTAAGATTAAGTCTTGATTTGTACACCTAATAAAAACTTTTACTGTCCTTTTTTGCTTATAAACAGAAGTAATAAATATTACCAATTATCGCTAGCTTCACCACTACAGTCTGAGTTATATTCAGAGCTAGAATATCCAGCTTCGTCATAACTATTAGCTTCAAAATCGCTATTGCCAGGTTCATAATCTGAAGCTTCTTTTCTTTCTTGGTTATAATTGCTTGCTGATGAAATCCTCTCCTTTGCGTCTTCATAGCCAT
>CAIKLL010000130.1 GCA_903828265.1 uncultured Rickettsiales bacterium | reverse complement strand
GGGGAAAAGAAAACGACGTTATGAAATTCCAAGCTCCTTTTGAACGTCTAAAAGAATATAGTCCATCACCAGAAATAATTTTGTATAAAGCTATAATTACTCAGGCTATAATAGATGCTACTAACATTTCTGAGGATCCAAGAGCTAAGACAATAGAACAGGACGCAAAAAAGTGGATATTTAGCAATAGTGATTATTTTCAGAAAATATGCTATATCGCGGGTATTGAACCTAGTTTTGTAATTAAAATAACTAAGGAAGCAATAAAACTAAATCATAAAAAGCTTGAATTTTATAAAACACCGCTTAAACGACCGGCAACCTATAATAAAGATAAATTAATTAACAAAGTGGCTGTGTAGTCAAGAATTTTTACTTGAATTCCTGTATTGAATTTATATTCGATTACTGTTACATTTTATTTTGTAACAATCATAAATTACAAAAGCAAAATATGCAAAAGACTGTTACCGAGTTACCGGAAATAAAGTTAATCGGGATTTCGTGCCGTACTAATAATACCTCGGAAATGAATATATCAACTGCTAAAATTGCTCCTACTATGCAAAAATATTTTCAGCAAGCACTTGGAGAAGAAATTCCTAATAGAAAAAATCCAGGAACAACTTATTGTGTTTACACGAATTATGAAAGTGATTTTACTGGTGATTATACTTATTTTATTGGTGAAGAAGTAAATTTTTTGAATCCTGTATCAAAGGAATTTTCTGCTATCATTATACCGGCTCAAAGTTATGCAAAGTTCACAAGTCAGCCTGGAGCTATGCCGGGAGTATGTATTGGTATGTGGCAAAATATCTGGAGAATAAAATCTGATGAGCTGGGAGGAAAAAGAGCGTATATAGCTGATTTTGAGGTTTATGATAACCGTGCTTTAGATCTAAGAAAAACGGTTCTTGACATCTACTTGGGAGTTAAATAATAAAGAGGTTACTAATCTAAGTAAAATAAATATAAATATAAAGGAGGAGTTAGTATGCAAGTTTCAGTTTCTGGTCAGCATCTATCTATCGGGTTATCTCTACAGGAGTATGTAAAAGAAAGAATGGGCGGCTCGATAAAAAAATATTTTGACCATGCCCCAAGTGCAACTGTACATTTTAACAAGCAAAATCATGATTTTTCCTGTGATATTGTCGTAAATGATGGAACAGGGAGGCATATTGTTATTAAAAGTAATGCTTCTTCTGATGATGTTTATTTTGCTTTTGATGCTGCCCTTAGTAAAATTGAAAAACAGCTGAGGAAATATAAATCCAAATTAAAGGATCATTCAAGCAAAATAAAAGTTTCAGAAGTAATCCCAACTACTACTAAATATGTAATTTCGCCAACCAAAATTGATGATGAGTTAGAAGATCAAGAAATAGATCTAGATAACCCAGTAATTGTCGCAGAAAAAGCAACAAAAATTTTAAAATTATCAGTAGGGCAAGCGGTAATGAAAATGGATCTTGAGGATTTGCCAGCTCTAATGTTTAGGAACGTTAAAACTGATAGGATTAATGTAGTCTATTATCGCAAAGACGGTAATATTTCCTGGGTAGATTCTTATTAACTTCTACTTTGAAATGACAGGAATAATATTTAATAGAAAGGAGGATGAAGTAGCAGTTATTGCTCCTTCTTCTGGCTGCCAAAATGGCAAAGAAAAATTGCATGCTGGAATTAATTTGCTTGAATCTCAAGGGTTTAAGTGTAAATACGATAAGAATATTTTATCTAATGATGCAAGCTTAGATTATTTTGCTTCTTCAAAAAGTCAGCGTATTTATGAGCTTAGAAGTGCACTAGTTGATCCTAAAGTCAAGATTATTTGGGCTTTCCGTGGAGGATATGGGGCGTCAGAAATAGTTTTTGATTTTGTAGATTTAAAACCAAACGAAATCAAGCCTAAAATTATCATTGGATTTAGTGATATAACAGTTTTATTATTACTGTTTTGGCAAAAATTAAAAATGCCAGCAATTCATGGTTCTGTTTTAAATGCGCTTATCGATAAACAGGCTAACATGCTTAATCCTATTATTTCGGTATTATCTTCTCGTGAGGTAAAATTTGCCCTTAACCCTTTAAATGAGAAAGCAAACAATGCCGTTATTACTTCTAAAATTACCGGCGGGAATTTAGCAGTTATTTGTCACCTAATAGGTTCTGTACTTACTATTGATACAAAGGATAAAATAGTTTTCCTCGAAGACATTAATGAAAAAGGCTATCATGTTCATCGTTACTTATTGCAAATGAAAAATGCTGGGCTTTTTTCTGGTGCAAAAGCTTTGATTTTTGGTGATTTTGCTAATTCTGATGATAAGATTATCCCTTCAATAAAAAATTTCTGTAATGACCATTTAACTATACCAGCTTTTACAACCCAAGGAATAGGGCATCTAGAGAGTAATTATCCGATAACTATTGGGGGTGATGCAGAAATAAGGAGTTGTAATTTGACAGTCAAAAGCCCGTTTGGATTAATTTAGATGCCAATAAGAATCGCAACAAGAAGAAGTAAATTAGCTCTGATTCAAACAGATTTAGTTATCAAAAAATTAAAAGAATGTTTTCCTAATATAAACTGCGAAATAGTTCCGGTAATAACTACAGGTGATAAAATAACTGATAGGAATTTATATGATATTGGTGGTAAAGCTCTGTTTTTAAAGGAATTGGAAGAAAAATTGCTTACAGGCGAAGTGGATCTTGCAATTCACTCACTTAAAGATGTTCCAGGAATATTACCTCTAGGCTTAGAGATAGCTGCAGTTTTAGATAGAGAAGATCCTAGGGATTGTTTAGTTTCATATAAATATAAATCATTAAATGAACTACCTAACGGAGCTATAATTGGTACTTCTTCTGTTAGAAGGAAGGTAATTCTTCAAAAAATCCGTCCTGATCTTAAGATTATTCCTTGTAGGGGTAATATCCAAACCAGGCTTGATAAACTTTCAGGCAATAATGCTCCTGATGCAATAATACTTGCATGCGTAGGTCTTAAGAGGTTAGGGATATTTGACGAGAAATATTGTTTTGCTTTAACTGTTGATGAGATGATTCCATCTGCTGGGCAAGGAACTATTGCTATTGAAAAAAGGTCTGATAATCAGAAAATTAATGATATTTGCAAAAAAATTAATCACTTGCCTAGCTGGTATTTAAGTCAGGCGGAAAGGGAATTTCTTGCGTATTTTGATGCAAGTTGTAAAACTCCGATTGCGGCATATGCTGAATATATTGATAAATCAACAATTAAAGCGCGGTATATGTATGGTGATTTTGAAGGGAAGTGTTTAGAATTCCATACTGAAACCGGTGATAAAATCCGTGGAAAAGAAATAGCCATTAAGGCCGCAAAAATTATAGAAGCAAAGAAATATTAAAATTAGGGTGCATACAATAATGAAAAAAATAGTTTTAATAATAATATTATCATTTTTATTTCCCGTGTTTGCTAACAATGTTGCTGATGAAGTAGAAAATTTAATTAACGAAACTGATCCGAATATAAATATCGGTTTTAGAATAAGAAATCTTGATAAAAATATTATTATTTATGAGAAAAATGTTAATCGTTATTTTACTTTTGCCAGTGGTTTAAAATTTATTACTTTAACTACACTTCTTGAAGAACTAGGCGGGGATTACAAATTTGATAGTTCAATTTCAAGGGTTGGTAACGATTATTATTTAGACATTCATGATCCCGAGTTTACCACCGATGATTTAGATGCGTTAGTTTCATCTTTAAAAAGTAAAAATATAAGCTCTATCAAAGGTAATTTTTATATTATTAATAAAGAATTTCTACTTCCTCCGTTAACGCGTACGAAAACTGTAAGTGATACAGTTTATTGTAATACTGGCATCATTACTAGGTTACATATTAATAAAAATTGTGCAAAGGTTAATGTTTTACCTACTGAAATTGGCCAGAAAGTCAAGGTATCAGATACTGAGCTTGTACCTTATAAAATAGAAAATAGGTTAGTTACTACCCCAGATAGTAATATAGACTTAATATATACCAGTATTGATAGAGATAAATATATAATTTCTGGGACATTAAATAAGTCTACTAAGTTATTAACAATAGGAGCCGTTACTAACGATAATTTGAATAATGTAAGATTAGTATTAAAACTTCTTTTACAAAAACATGGTATCAATTTAAAGGGCAAAATATTGCCATCTATAGCTGTTAAAAATTCTCAAATAATAGCAATAAAGAAAAACCATTTTTTTGCAATTGCGAGTCAAGCTATGAAAAAATCGGATAATTTTGTTACTGATTATCTATTAGCTGAAGCAAGCAGTATAAATAAGGAGATGATAAATGAAATAGGTAATAGGCAGATGGAGTGGCGCGATGCTGGAAGGTTACTTAAGAGGCTAGTGCAGAAACATACAGGTGTGGATATAACTGATTCTTTAATTGAAGACGGATCTGGTATTTCAAGGGCGAATTCAATAATCTAGCGCAACATATGCAATTTGCGATTATGAAAGACCTCGGTAGGTGTTCTGTAACCAAGGCATTTTCTGGGCTGATTATTCATTCTCTGTTCTATATCGTCAAGAAGTTCTTGAGATAAGTTTCT
>CAIKLL010000129.1 GCA_903828265.1 uncultured Rickettsiales bacterium | reverse complement strand
ATCAGCATATGAAATTATCCTATCAACTGAAAGAATTAAGCTAGAGCAAAAAGATGACATTAAATTTAAAACTTTTAAAAATAGGATTGTACGCTAGGGTCTCAAGTGAAAAGCAAGATCAAGAAAAAACTATTAATTCTCAAATAGCGAGTATTGTAGAGTATACAAATTCTTTAGAAGAAAAAATTGATCCAGATTTACATTTTATTGATGATGGGGTTAGTGGAGCTTCATTAGAGCGTCCAGGTTTAGATCGTCTTAGAGATAAGGCACTAGCAGGAGAAGTAACAAAAGTATATATATTAAGCCCTGACAGATTATCAAGGAAAAGTGCCCATCAAGTCCTGCTTATTGAGGAAATGAGACGATTAGGTGTAACCTTTGCTTTTGTTAATAGACAAATTGGCGATACACCTGAAGATCAAATGCTACTACAAATTCAAGGTGTAGTGGCAGAATATGAGCGAGAAAAAATCATGGAAAGATCTAGATGTGGTAAGCTTTATGCTGCTAGAAGTGGCAAAGTAAATGTGTTGGGTGGAGCACCTTATGGTTACTATTATCAAAAAGCTACGGAGAGCAAAGATGCTAACTATCTTATTCATCCTGAGGAAGCTCCAATAGTTAAGGAGGCGTTTTTGCTTTATTGTAACAAAAATTTTAGCATAGGAGAAATTGCAAAACATTTTACAAACAAGTCTTATCTTACTCGTAGTGGTAAAACATTTTGGGAAAGGTCAGTAATATGGGGTATGTTACGTAACCCTGCGTATAAGGGATCAGCAGCATTTAGAAAGACAACTAGAGTTAAAAGAATCAAAAAAACCAAGCTGGCATTAAGCAGCAAAAATCCTTTGCGCAGCGAGCTTTCCAGTACAAGAGACAGACCAAAAGAGGATTGGATTTACATACCTGTGCCAGTAATAATTGAAGAAAAAATATTTGACTTTGCCCAACAAAAATTAAAAGATAATATAAAATTTGCTCCTCGCAATAATAAAAAACACAATTATTTATTAAGTGGATTATTACGCTGTAAAACATGTAGTTATTCTATTTATGGAAAGCCGGCATCTAATAGTAAATATAAAAGATTATATTATCGTTGCATGGGACAGGATGGCCACCGTTGGCCAGAGGGTAGAGTTTGTACTGGACACCCTGTTAGAACTGAAGTGCTGGATGATTTAGTATGGAAGTCGGTAAAAAATCTTTTATTAACTCCTGAAACTATTTTAGATGAATATCAGCGACGCTTAAAGACTTATGAAACTGATTATGAAGCTATTATTACTGAAAAAAGCAATGAAATTAATCGCTATAAAAGAGAACGAATTAGGCTAATTGATCTTTTTCAAACCGGTTTGGTAGAAAAAGAGGAAGTAGAAGCTAAATTAAAAGGCGTTCGTGCAAAAATGGAGCAACTTAATAACGAGATTAATTACCTAAATAATCAAGAAGAAGAATCAAAAAAGCTATTAACTGTAATTCGCAATTTAGATGATTTTTCCAGTAAAATAAGTAAAAATTTAGATTCACATACTTTTGAAGAGAAAAGGAGCATAGTGAAGTTTTTAATTGAAGAGGTAGAGGTTGATACTATGCATGATGTAATAAATGTAAAACATATTATTCCGTTAGATCTTAAAATGTGTCAATTGCGTTCAGGGGGTAACGATAATGCTGCTATGGAATCTTTTTTCCATACTTTAAAGGTAGAATTGGTACACGGAGAGAACTATCGTTCTAAAAATGAAGCTAGCTCTTCTATTGCTTATTATATAGAAGCGTATTATAACAGAAAAAGGCGCCATTCTGCTATTAACTATAATATACCTTATATTATATGAAAGTTTGGCTGTTGCTGCCTAATCCTAAACTGTCCAGTTTTCTAGTACAGGATCAGTTTCTTTGTGTCACAGGTAAGTAGAGATTTGTTATACCATGGCTCAAATCCTTTATAACAATCATCGACAAAACAGAATAAACTATCGTAATCTATACTCATTAGGGTAATCTTTTTTCTTGAAAAATTTCAGAATACCTTAATATCCTCAGCTATTCATCTACTTTCTTAACCACAGTTGGAGTTATGAATTAAGTAATTTAGTCAAAAGTTACAACAGAGTAGAGGATAAATTTCTAAAAAGCTTATATATTAACTCTAAAGCTTATGGAATCTTGAAAATTTCTATAGTAAACGAAAAAAGAATTACTTAATTTATATTTGCGAACCTCAAGCTAAAAGGTCGTAAGCTATATTAGTCTGGTAGAAATCATAACATTTACTCTTTATTTAAGTTATTCTGAAATTCAGAGATGCTGCTATGACTTCCCCTGCAGAACCGTGCTTGCGATTTT
>CAIKLL010000128.1 GCA_903828265.1 uncultured Rickettsiales bacterium | reverse complement strand
GCGGTGTGCAAGAAGGTGATTGAAGTACACGGCGGAGCTATCAAAGCCGAAAGTAAAAAAATGGGCACCAGAATTTCTTTTACACTGCCTTATATAAGAAGGGTATAATTCCCCTTTTACTGTAATAATAAAGTAATTAATTAATAGAATCCTAGAGGTTAATTTATTTTTAAGTTGGATTAACAGATTTAATAAGTTTACAGTAATAAATATTAATGCTGTAACTAATTAAAATCTGGAAATAAATATGTCAAAGGTAACTACTCCTGGTGGAACTAGATCTAGCCAAGAACCTAACATCTATAATAAATTTCAGTCTGATAAAAAAAGTACACTTAATGCCATCGAAGAATTCTTACAATCTACCCCGGAAAGTTTGACCATTACTCAAAAGGATTTAGAAACATATCGGAGCGAAGCAGTAAGGCTTGTATCCCAAGGAAATTTCACCGAAGCATTACAACAACTTGAACGCTTAAGAGATGCCAAAAGTGGCATCGTAATGAAGGAAGTAATACAAGATGGCGTACCAGTAATTATAAGAGATGCGAGGGGGGTTAAGAATCCACCGGTTCGGGAAACTGAAGCTTTTGAAATGCAATATTTAAATGCAGTAAGAGCTGGAATGGATATTGCAGAAATAGCAGGAAACTCTGGCTTAAAGGAGGTGCTGAGTGCAGAGGCTACGAAATTCATGCAAGAATTTTCTCAAAATAAAGGTTTATCTCAAGAAGAATTAGCAGGGTTATTAAAAGAACAAATTAAAAATCTAGGAAAAGTTCTCGAGGAAAATGGAATACCGGATGCATATAAAAAACTAAATATTGCGAAAGACTTTCAAAATTTTAACGATAAACACTCAAATATAGTAACGGTTTCTTCAATTGAGCATAATGGACAAAAACATACAGTAATTGAAGCCGAAGTAGCCATGAAAGGCTTGACGGAAAGTCAAAAGAAGCAATATGAGAACATATCGCAAAGTAAAGAGCCAATACCATCATGGTATACCGCCATGCCTAAATGGGAACAAGAGTTATGCAAAAAATATGCAAGTAAAATCGCTGCCGGTGAACATGTAATACCTACTCAGCTCAGACAAATTGCTGGTATGAAAAACGCTTTTGAAAAAATTACTGCTATATCTGCAGGAGGAGAATTAGAAATACTCCACACTTCTAAACATGCAGGTACTTTAGCTTCTCTTGCTAGAGACAAAAATGCAAGGCAAGATATTACAGATGGTAACGCAAGGCAAGCCCAAGAATGGATTGGTCTGGAAAAGACATTGCATTGTAATACTTTTAATTCTGGGCCTTTAGGAGCAGGAGATGACCCTGAAATAGTAAGAAGTACTAAAAAAGCTATGGATAATGTTGGCGGAAAACAAACTAATACCGCTTTTAATAGTTTTAGGTATTCAGGCTTTGCAAATGACTTAAAGGGTGCAAAAGATACTTTAAAAATGTTATCTGCTAGCCTTCCGGAAGACAAAGAATTTAAAAAAATAAAATCTTATCTCCAGCCAAAAGGTTTTTTTGGCAGATTATTTAGAAGAGGAACCCCAGAAAAAGAAATACAAGATTTATTTGCTAAGGGAAAAATAGATGCCACAACAGTAGAAATATTAAAAAGCGCGGTTGATTTAAAACGTTCGGTAGAAAAAGCCGATTCGCTATTAAGGTTTGGAGATGCTGAAAATGCCAGCCTTGCTACCTCAACTAAACTTAATAAATTAACTAATACCTTATTAGGTCTAGAATCTGAACCAAAAGGAATTGTAAAACTCCCAAAGAAAGAGGAAATATTAAATATGTGTGCAAGCGGTAAAGATAGGACGGGGCTTGCTGAACACGACCAAAGTGCCAGAGCAATAGCGACTAAAATCGGTGCCCCTATATCTGATATAGATAAGCAATTACTTGCATCGGGACATATAGCTCAGCAGGCTGGAGGTATTAATTCCGGTGGTGCTACAATTGGATGCTATGGTACAAAAAGCGAAAATAGAGCGGGTATACCAGCAAGCCGAAAAGAAAATTTAGAGACGATAGTGGAAGTAACAGCAAATAGCAATAAAATCAAAGGAAAAAGCAAATTAAAAGAGCCTAAAGTTGCTGCTCCCGTTAAACCCTCTACTGAACATAGGGTACAAACCGAGAAACCACAGCCAGTTACAGAGATCCCAATTAAATCGAGAAGTAAATCTGATGCTAAGGTAGATTCCCTATCCTCTCCCGAAACTCCCGTTCAAACTGCCGGTAGGGGAAGAAGTAAATCTGATTCTGAGTTAGGTTCTCTGTCTTCTCTCGAAACTCTCGTTCAAACTGCTGGTAGGGGAAGAAGTAAATCTCATATTCTGAGGTAGGGGTTCTTCTCTGTCTTCTTCTAAAACTCCGGCTCAAAATACCAGTAGGGAGAGAAGTAACAGTATCTAATAATTCAAGGCTTTATATTTTTATAGTTTGGCTAGTTTGTTCCTAAGGGAAGGTGATAGCATAATATTGAGTTCCCGCAATTGCTTTTCTTCGACATGATTTGGAGCCCCCATAAGTAAATCTTCTGCTTGTTGGTTCATCGGAAAAGCTATAACCTCACGAATATTAGCGGTATCAGCTATTAGCATAACCATTCTATCTATTCCAGGTGCGATACCTCCATGAGGGGGAGCCCCATATTTAAATGCCCTTATCATTCCGCCGAATTTATTATCTACTTCCTGCTGCGAATAACCCGCTATTTCGAAAGCTTTATACATCAGATCCGGTTTATGATTTCTAATTGCTCCACTAGAAAGCTCTATCCCATTACAGACTATATCATACTGGAAAGCCTTAATATGTAACAGTTCTTCTTGAGTTTGGGCTTTTTCTAAGATTTCGATTCCTCCTTGTGGCATAGAAAATGGATTATGGCTGAAATCAATTTTCTTAGTATCTTCATTAAATTCATAAAATGGAAAATCAGTAATCCAGCAGAACTCAAAACAATTGTAATCTATCAGTTCAAGATCGATTCCTAGTTTTGTTCTAATTTTACCTGCTATCTTGGCAGCTTCTAGCTCTTTAGCACAAATAAAGAATATTGCATCGCCGTTTGTTAATTTAGCAGCAGTTTTTAAATTTAGCAGCTGCTTTTCATTTAAGAATTTTACTATTGGGCCTTTTACCTCTCCCTCATCACCAAAAGTGATGTAACCCAGGCCGTTTGCCCCTTCATCAATAGCAAATTTGGTTAAATCATCAAAATATTTACGTGACTTGCCTAATAATTTTGGTCCAGGGATAGCTCTAACTACAAATCCTTTGTCGATATTATCTTTAAAAACGGTAAATGTAGAAGCAGCAAAAATATCCGTTACATCAATAATCTCAATTGGATTACGTAAATCAGGTTTATCATTACCGTACTTAAGCATAGACTCAGTGTATGGGATTCTGACAAAAGGAGGCTTAGAAACTTTTTTATTACTAAATTTACTAAAAATTTCAAACATTAGCGGTTCAATCGTATTAAATACATCATCTTGCGTAACAAATGACATTTCAATATCAAGCTGATAAAATTCGCCCGGTGACCGGTCAGCTCGTGCGTCCTCATCACGAAAACAAGGAGCTATTTGAAAATACCTATCAAAACCTGACATCATTAACATTTGTTTAAACTGCTGAGGTGCTTGCGGAAGAGCGTAAAATTTACCCGGATGTATCCTACTTGGGACTAGGAAATCACGAGCACCTTCCGGGGAACTGGCTGTAAGAATCGGCGTTTGAAATTCGATGAAATTTTGAGAAATCATATGGTTTCGGATTTCTGCAATTATTTTGGATCGAAGCATTATGTTATTGTGCAGTTTTTCACGCCTTAAATCTAGAAATCTATATTTAAGCCTTATATCTTCAGAAACTTCCTGATCAGAATTTACGTTAAGCGGTAAGACATCTGCTTCGGATTCTAGAATATAACTAGTAACTAATACTTCAATTTCTCCGGTATTTATTGCCGTATTTATATTATCTTTCTCTCGAATAACTACTTTACCTTCTACTGTAATAACGCTTTCATAGCGCAAATAACTAGCTCTATCTTTTAACGATAAGTCCTGGCCAGTAAAAACTAATTGCGTTATTCCATAATGATCTCTAATATCTATGAATAACAAATTACCATGGTCTCTGCGTCTATGAACCCAGCCGGATAACTTTACGGTTTGGCCAACTGATAATTTGTTAAGTTCGTTACAATTATGAGTTCTGTATTTATGCATAGATTTGATAATTTTAATATTCATATGTGTACATTAAGTATGTACTTATATATATAATAGGCATTTTAAGCAATCAAAATCATGATACTCATTAACAAACAATCAGACTTTAACAAAATTTGCGAAGTTTTATCCAATGAAAAAATTCTTTATATGGATACTGAGTTCCATAGAAGAAAAACTTATTATGCGATTTTAAGTATTATTCAGATTAGTACCCCTAATCAAAAGATAATAATAGATGCCCTTAACGATGTAAATCTTTCTGCCTTAAAAACTATCCTTCTTGATCCATTAATCCTTAAAGTGTTTCACTCTCCCGACCAAGACTTTGAAATATTTTTAAAGCTTTTCGGTACTCTTCCAAAAAACGTTTTTGATACTCAAATTGCAGCAAATGTTTGTGGGATGGAAGAAGGAATGGGATATAGCAAATTGTGCAAAACAATGTTAAATATTGATATAGATAAAACTCTGCAGAAAGCTGATTGGTTAGAAAGACCTTTATCCCGAGATTTAATGGAGTATGCCATTCGTGATACTGAGTTTTTAATTCCTCTTCATAGAATGCTATCAAGTACCTTAACAAACAGAAAATTGTGGGATAATTATAATTCTAAAACTGCCAGATTATTAGATAGTAATTCTTATAAATTTTCTCCTGAAAAAATAATACAAAAAATGGATATAAAAAATAAAAGTGAAAAATTTTTACATAATTTACTTCAATTTATTTTACTGAGGGAAGAATGCTCGCAGATACTTAATATTCCAAGAAACCATTGTGCGAAAGATCATGATCTTATTCTCCTTTCTACTCACTTACCTACCACTAATGAACAATTAAATAAACTTTACCTCGGTTTTATTCCATTATGTAAAAATCAATTTAGAAATAAAATATTTGATTTATCAGAAGGCTTAAAAACCAGCAAATCTTAGTTAATATATTATTTTTTAAAT
>CAIKLL010000127.1 GCA_903828265.1 uncultured Rickettsiales bacterium | reverse complement strand
TAACTTTACCTCCGAAGTAATTTTATTAGTAGAAACATCTAAAGATTTTATGGTATTTTGTAGAGTAATTGCCTGGTTACCAATAATTTTTAATTGGCTTTTACTGGCCCAATAAGCCCAAAGAATTAATAGAGGTTGTCCTATAAACAAGCGAATGGATGATTTCAAAGGATTAAAAAGAACGCTACCTATCATAAATTCCCCTTTTTGAATAAAATAGATATGGCTAGGAATAAAGGCTAATAGCATTATGATAATACCTACTCCTGCTTTGAGTCTAGTTGATTTGGGTATTAATAATAGAGCTAGCAGTATTTCTGCTACCCCAGATAATATATTCACTTCATTAGCCCAATTTAAAAAATAAGGAGGTATAATAGGTAAATAAAAGGAAGGATTTATGAAATGATTTGCCCCGGCAAACAGATAAAATAATATTAAAACCAACAATAAAATATTTCTTAATAACGTGTATTTCATATCATGAATTTAAGCTTAAAAAAACAAAAAATTGTTAAAAACGACTTCTAGTTCAAAGTCGAAAGGTGCTTTTTTCATTTTTTTTGTAATTTCAAAAACATTTTCTGAACATATTTGTTTTAGAGTAAAATTCATAATATGGAAAGGAAAGATTTTATCGAACAAGTAGGTTTAAGCAGTGCTGCCATCTTAATTTTTGGCTGTATGCAGTCATGTTCTAAATCATCGGATATGACTACCAGTTATAATACAGGAAACAATGCTGGAACTGGCAATGCTGGTACTAATAAACTAGTAGACTTTACAATTAATATTTCAATAGCCCCTTATACAAGCTTAAGTACGAAAGGAGGGTTCTATGTGGATAGCACCAGAGGAATAATCATTGCTAGAACCTTGAATGATCAGTTTCTTGCTGTTAGCTCTATTTGTACGCATCAGGGGTCTACTATAACTTATCAGGCAAATGCCAACAGATTTTTTTGTGCTAGCCATGATTCAGCTTTTAATTCTTCTGGCGCTGCTACTGAAGGCCCTGCAAAAGAAAGTGGTCCTTTAAAACAATACAAGGCAGATCTAACAGGTACTAATTTAAGAGTGTACGCTTAAGATTAATTTATGCTTTAGATTAAGTATTTACGCTAAAGCATAAAAAAGGGGACTATTATTGCTAATAGCCCCCTACCAAAAATCAAAATTAAAAACCTATTTAGGTAAGACAACAGCGTCAATAACGTGAATAATACCGTTTCCTGCTTTCAAATCTGTTGCAGTCACAGTAGCAATTCCACCTTTCTCATCTGTTAAAATAACTTTACCACCTTTTAATGATGCAGTTAAAGTTCCACCACTTACAGCTTTCAATGTAACTTTTCCATTACCGTCCTTGATTGCTTTTAAAACAGCAGTTGCATCTAAATTGCCAGCTACAACATGATACGTCAAAATCTTAGCTAACGTAGCTTTGTTCTCTGGTTTTAAAAGACTTTCAACAGTACCTTTTGGTAATTTAGCAAAAGCATCATTGGTTGGAGCAAAGACTGTGAAAGGTCCTGCGCTTTGTAATGTAGCTACTAAATCAGCTGCTTTTACCGCAGCTACTAATGTTGTGTGTGCGCTAGAACCTACCGCTACGTCTACAACTGTTTTTTGAGCTGATGCAGAGATAATACCTCCAATTAGCATCGTCAATAAAAATTTCATTTTCATAATTGTTAATTTGTTTGCTTCTTAAACACAAAAACAATTAAAATAGTTCTTACAAATGGGGTATTTACAATTAATTAACATCCCTGTTAATTAAGATATCTAAAAATGAACTTGAAAGTTCCACAAACCAATTTATAATTTTGCAGCAGCTCCCAACAATTAGTTTTCTTAGCTTACCTCATTACTCAAGCCTCACCAGCTTGGCTTTGCCTTGCGTAGGTAGGGAATTGCAGGCCCTGCCAGTATGGGTATTATTTTATCGAATTTTAAATAAGCTTATAAAGAATAATTAGAAAATAGCTTAAGTTTATAAAAAAGAATTTATGCCGCTTGCCCCCAAATCAAGTGCTTTAGGTTTAGCTATTTACAAAGGTAGTTGGTCGGCACAGCAAGTTAAACATCTGCTGAATCGCACTATGTTTGGCGCCAAGGCCTCAGATATTGATTACTTTGCTTCTAAGGGTTTAATAGCTAGCATAGATGAATTACTCAATGTACAAGCAAGTATAATCCCT
>CAIKLL010000126.1 GCA_903828265.1 uncultured Rickettsiales bacterium | reverse complement strand
CTTTGTCCA
The DNA here is from genome assembly GCA_903828265.1 of uncultured Rickettsiales bacterium. Lineage (GTDB taxonomy): Bacteria > Pseudomonadota > Alphaproteobacteria > Rickettsiales > Rickettsiaceae > Megaera. The sequence continues at coordinate 5,032 of CAIKLL010000126.1, read as the reverse complement.
AAAGGACATAAAATGAGTCCTTAGCCTGGTTTTGATTGGTGCACGGCGGTTAGCGTCTGCTTGCATGCGCTCAAGTGTAAGTGCGTGTGTGTGTGTGCGTACAAGTCGTCCGGCAGAACAACCACTCTCACACTCTCCCTTAGTGATTTTCACTTCATTGTAGCGGGTTATCGATAAAAATGGTTTCGATATTTTGCCGGTAGGCGGCGTTTTGGATAATAACTAAAATATGTTATAAGAAAAGTTTCAATTTTAAATATGCGTTTGAACATGGATATGTTTAAAATTAATTAACTTAAATTGTTTATTTTAACCTAATTTATAAATGTTCAGTTTACAGTTGGTAAATTTAAGCATCTTCTGAGTGATTTCGTGAAAATCATTATTTGAACGGCCCGTGGTTTCCATGGGCCTAAAAATGTATAAATTAAAGTTTTGTCTTACCTTGTAGTGATTAAATTTTCTTTGGTTCACTTTCCACTTGGTTTTAAGAATATGAATGCGTTTGGATTTTATCAATTTAAACTAGGATGGAGAACAACATTTTCGACTGGACTTCGCTGGCTCCAAAGCCTGGGACTTCACAAGGCTATGCCCCGTCTCAGGACCCGCTCAAGAGCCAGCAGCTGTCGCAGAACCCCATGCCACAAGATGTCATGCAGATGGTGGTCGATGCTTATGCCAAGAGGCAGGCTGAGGATGGATCCCAGCCCAAAAATTTCATGCTCGACATCCCGAACATGTCAGAGGCGATCATCGTGGCAGGAGGGTTGATCGTCATCCTCCACTTCGTCAACAAGACGATCAAGGCCACCTACTTCCGGGCCGTGTCCTACTTGGACTTGTCCGTCAGGCACCCCGGAAGGTACGGAGGGTGGCGAGAGAGTTTCTGGCGTTGGGCCGAAGTCGGCCTCAGGAGGTTCTGGATGCCCCTGTGGTTCGACCATCAAGAGATTGGCGAAAAGGCCATCTCCGAGAACCGCAAGAACTGCTTGCTCAGGATGCACCAGGACCAAGAATTCAGGGAGCTGAGAGACCGACAAATGGCGGCCCAAGCCCCGATCTACAGGTGATTATCCATTCTTATTTTAATAATTTTTATTATAATCAAGTTGAATAATTTATGATATTTATTATAGAACGGTGAACGATTACGCTAAGGGTCTGGATATTTCTCCTCGGATGCTCAAGAAGCTTCAACGAGAGACCCAGAAATATTTGAAAAGGTAGTGAATAGATTATAAAATTTTTAATAAATTTCTTTTAGGTGAATAGAGAGTTAATGTAAATGTTTGAGCACGGGTTTTTCCTTTATTATTTGCAGGATCAACAGCGACCCCAACGTTCTTCGTCGACAAATCTTTCATCACGCTCCATCACCTCAGCCAGGACAGGACCGAAATGACGGAGGGCCGTCACAGACTGCCACCTCGACCCCGAGCTCTGCCGGGTCGACTGGTGCTCGGCCCTCGAGCCGTCAGGACCTCATGGACAGGATGTCCGACACATCCATCGGGGTTTTCAGCCCGATCAGAGGCGAAGAGTCCGTTCCCGCCGGATCCTTCTACCCTCTGGACCCCATGAGAGTCAGTGACGACAGCTCGCGTCACGTGACGATTGGCACGGCTGAAATGATCGACGACACATTCGACGACACATTCAGCGCGGAGCCCATCGATCGCACCCACAACGAGAGCCGCCAGGGCCCCGGTTCAAGCATCGTGCTCATCGAAACCGAGACCCCAGAACAGCGCATGAGACGACAGGGTGCTATCCGGAAGACTCCGAAAAACTCCGGAAAGAAAACCCGCTCCGATTCTACTTAAAAAATGGCATCAAATGATTCAATCCATTTTTCGTGTTAAGGGATAAAGTTCCCACTAATTTCGCGTTCAATAATTTTTCCGTTGGCGTAATCTAGATTCGATCTCAACATTAACAGATTCAAACTTCTTAGCAATTCATGCAAAATGTCTTTCCGCGAGCCGTAGTTATCAAAGTGAAAGCCAGTGTCGCCTAAATAAAATAAATATGGGACAGGGCTGGATCTTTCGTGATTAACGATAGTATATAGTGGTAGTGTTGTTAGCTTAGTTCTGTGTTATAGGTAAGTTTATAGGAGATTCAGAAAACCATTTCTTTGCCCGAAAGTTGGTTTCAGAATCGCATTTGTAGTATTCCGCAAACACAAACATGACAAAAGATGAGAAATAAAACCAAAAATCAACCCCTTCTGAGTTTTTCGTTTACCGGCGTGTTGAGGGGCACAATAAAGTGCAGATGCAACAGAGTTGTAGTTAGTCGGTTGTCAGCCGTAAGTGAACTGTGCGGCTTGCCTTTTTTGGTTTGGAAAATGTGATCTAACAAAAATGTCAAAATACCTATCTTCATTTGTTCAACAGTGTGACTCGATTGACTATACCTTAAGAAATACGTTTGGACTAAAACGAAAATATCAAGTTGTCAACCACATCGAACAACTTTTCGAAATTTTTACTTCGATTGAGAATTTAACTCTGGACTACAAAGAGCTGTGTGATAGTTTCAGGTACCAAATTCTGATCCTGTCACTTATGAAATGTGTTTTAGACATTGACACACTTCGACAATTTTGTTTGATGCCCCCTAAGGGCTGTTCTCTTCAGAAATGGCAGTGTTTTGCGGGACCTTGTGAGGTCAAAAGATCGAGTTCAAGTTATCACAATCTTGATGTGATTAGAGCGATTCGAGGTGTTTGTGGGTTTGAGGACGATCTCGCCCCCGACTATCAAAAGTACAAATCTGTTTGGGGCTGTCATCAGAGCCAAAATGCAAACGGGAACATTACCAGCAGCTTCATCCCCGTAATTCTTTTTCCTATCAAAGCACTTCATCCGCAAATTAAAGACGAAGTCATTGCCAACAGGCCCGAATTAAGGGATGTGGTTGATGAGCTGTTTGTGTGTCCCCTGCACGTGTCAACCAAGAAGGCTGAAGGCCGTCTGAGAAGTCAAAACATTTTTTCATACTCAGTTGAATCAATCAATGCTGTTTTCAGCGAAAATGTCGGAAGATTTTGGTGCGCTGCCCATTCTTTTGCTTCTCTAACGTATTCAAGAACTCTGAAAAGTGTCTTGGTTGAAGAAGGCAGCTTCACTGTCGACCCTGCCCCGAAGGTTGGTCGACGTCAATTCTTTCTTCCTGAGGTCGCTAAAAGGCTTCGAATGATGGAGAAAGGATCGGAACTCTTGAAAGGTTTCGTTGAGAGTTTTCAAAACGAAATTCAAACCGACGGAACTCAGAACACCAAAGAAAGGTGATGTTGAGTTTTTTCATTATTTAAACTAATTGTAAATAATTCTCATTCTAATTAATTCTAATTATAGTTACTTTCTAGTTTTCATAAAAGTTTCGCAATGGCATACAAGTGTTTTTCAACTTGAAATAATGTTCGTTGACTATTCTTCATGCAAACATACTTATTATTGTTATTTTTATTTTTCAGTGAATCTACTCTAGTCGAAATCAGAGCTGATGACGTCGAAGTCATTATCAACGACGCTTCGAATTCGCAATCGGGCTATTTTGAGGTGCCAGTGGCCCCCAACATTCCCTTGTTCATCAACTGTGAAAGCCTTCCCGAACCAGGGGAAGTGGTTTTGATGCGAAAAAGGAGGATCGATGCACCCTCAGATCAGATGACGAAAAGAGCCCGCGACATTTGCGAGGCCTTAGCCAACATCCAAGAGTGGGTGACTCAAGAGGTCGTCGAAAAGATCAACATCGCAGCGTCTTACAATTCCGTTCTTTCCGAAATCGAGTTCTTAGAAACTGGTGTTGAGAAAACAAAGGCCGATTTAAAGACCCATGCTGAAAAAATCGGAGATGACAAGAAGGCTATCTTGAAAGAATGCCAGCAATACAAAGACTCATGCCAAAAACTTCAGACTGAAAAGACAATTTTGAAGAATCAGCTGAGTCGATGTCAAGATGATCTGAAAGAGGCCTTGTTGAAAATCAAGGCTGTCGAAAATCCAGATCCCTCAATCCCAGAGAAAGAAACGGGAAACGAGTCTCTGGATTTCCTTGAATCGAAACTGAGAGAAAATGGGCTTGAAAAATCGGTCGAATCTTCTTTTGATCTACTGCTAAAAGCGGCTCACACCAACCCCCAGCCTTAAAGGGGTTCTGTTTTTACTTAACTAAAACTAGTCTAACTTTTTCAAGTCATGGAGTCTGATCGAGATTTTTACAAAATAGGCAAGTGTCCAGCCATTTATCTTTATTTCTGCTTAAGTTCTTGTGCTGAAATTATTGGCCATGGGTATCTGGACAAATTTAAAGAGAAAAATGAAAATATTGACTATCCAGTTGTAAATTTAGTTCATTTGCATGATTCGTTCAAGGCTGATGCCATCAATTTAATTGCTAAGGTCCTCTTCAAAATTAAGGACTTATGTGAAAAGAAAGGTCTTTTCCGGCCTGATCTAGTCGAAAATGATTTGTCCAGGAAAACCCATGAGCATTATCTCAAGCTAATTGCCCAAATTGAAGTGTTTGGGCGCCTAGTCAGATGTCCTAGTGAACTAGTGATTGATGCTGAAGGGAAAATTAACATTAGCTTTGCTTCCGATGAGACCAGAAAAGTCATTAAGTCTATTTATCTAATTTTAAGAAGGGGAAAACCTTTTTCAATTGATATTGAACATGAGCCCTATAACAAGGAAACGCGAAGTTTCGGTGGCGCAGCTGCCACATGATAACCGACAGTCTCTACTTTCTCGATCAAATCGTCATCCGGGTTCAGTTCAACTTCGAAGCTCGTCATGGAAGCTTCTGAAAACACCATCGTTGTCAGACCGTATCTGAAAAGTCATCAGATTCCCAGCCGGATGATCAACAGCTGTCTATCATGCCTTGTCCTAAAGATGGTGTCTACAACCTCGTCGAAAGATGCCGTCTCCTTTGTCGGCTCATTCATTCTCGATCAATCGACGCTACCTCAGTACGCTCACCTCTTCCATGAAAACATTCTACGAAGGTTCCTGGAAAG
>CAIKLL010000125.1 GCA_903828265.1 uncultured Rickettsiales bacterium | reverse complement strand
TAAAAAAATTTACTAGGGAACATAATTTTTCACTTTGTGATAGTAAAAGTATTGAGAATGATAGTTATTCTTGTTATTTGACTAATCCGAATCAAACGTTTCCTATGGCACATAATACTATAGAATACTTTTCTTCTAATATTGCTATTATGAAAGATATTAATCCATTTAAGCACGCGACAGGCTACACAACAGGAAGAATTCTGATTACCTATAGTTTAGCAGGATTAGAAAAGGCTACTGAAAAAAATAATATAGATTCTGTCGAATATCACCTAAAATCATTATTATGTTCCTTTTCATCTTTTTTTATACGTTCATGTACTTTAACTGCTCTTGGTGCAGGTGATGTAGTAAATCCTGCTAACAATCAAATTGACCCTTTGATATTTTAATCAAAAAATGCTATAGATGCAAGTACAATAGAACTGGGTAATTAGTGTGGGTTATTTATATATAGCATAATAGTGAAAGTGCAAAATTAAATGGTACCCATTATTATATTGTAGGGAATGTAGAGTTGTGATAGAACCAATGTTAGATAATGCAGAAATTATGCCACAAAGCTTTGTTTATATTAAAGATATTATACGAGATATAGAGGAGAATTTAATTTTTGCAACAAATGATAATTTATTAGGTAAGCCGTTACTAGGTTATTATAAGGCGAAAAGTATATTAACTGTTGAAGCAGCTATAGCTTTGAAGAAGGTAAATAACGAATTACTCAAAAGTAAGTATAAAATAAAGATATATGATGCTTATCGTCCGACAAAAGCTATGATGGATTTTTATAGTTGGAAAAATAGTAGTGAAGATTTAAATTTAAAAAATAAATATTATCCAAATTTAACAAAGAAACAATTATTTTCTATGGGATATATAGCAACAAAGTATAGTTCTCATAGTAGAGGAAGTACTGTAGATTTAACATTAGTTGATTTAGATTTTAATTTAGAAATTAATATGGGATCTATAGTAGGATTTTTAGATAAGAAATCGGGGAATAGTAATAAAAAATTAATCCAAGATGAGCTAAGGAATAGAGAATATTTAAGAAAGGTTATGAATAAATATGGGTTTATTGGAATTGATCAAGAATGGTGGCATTTTACTTTAAAAGATGAACCGTATCCTAATATATATTTTAATTTTGATATTAAATAATATGACATCGCCGTATTGGCATATGTTTATACACAAATATAAGTGAGATGTTATATTGTATCACAACTATAGTGTGTGAATTTGCAAAATAAATGTCGTAATTTTTTGCTAAATATTTGTCGCAAATATTTGATAGAGATTTAGAAAAAGTTTTAACAGGCCTAAGGTTAGAGAACGTGTTAAAATGGCAAAATGATGTTTTTTTGTAATATAAAAAAGGGAACTTTATATAGGGAAATGTTTAATAACTTTTTCACATTCTTTTTGAGCTTCAGTTATAGATAATTTAGAATATACTTCTAATGATTGTCTGCTTTGATGGCCTGAATAAGGTTGTATTGAAGTGACCCCAATGAGTCAGACCAAAAATGACTCAAAAAAGGGGTTTCCAGTCAGAAGGTACGAAAATTTTCACCAATTAGCTAGAAGCATGGAATGCCGCACTTTTCAGAGGTATATAATTTAAGGTTTTTAAAATCCATTTTTTAAAAAATCACATAAATTGGCGCTTCAAGCGAGCTGTCAATTTCATAAATGCCATTTTTGTTCCAATACTACTCCCGTTTACTTTATTCCAAATATTCTTTTAAGGGGTAGGTTGAGGGAACTTGAGAAAGTGGTAAGGCAAGCTACAAAGATGTCGTAATTAGGTGAGTACAAAGGATTTAATTTATTAAGAGAATAATGTGGTTAATTTTTTTGAGATTCATTAGAAGATTGGTAATTAGAGC
>CAIKLL010000124.1 GCA_903828265.1 uncultured Rickettsiales bacterium | reverse complement strand
ATCACTCCTATAGCCTTAGACCACTTTTTAATTTAAAAGTCCATGGTTCCCTTTATTTGCTGTATATTTTTTTAATATAATATCAGGCGTTGCTTTCTTAGATTTTAGCGCAATTGTATTTTTTATTATTTCATCATAACCTTGCTTTATTCTATCCCACTTTATTCCTCTTTCTATTACCTCTTTTATATTTGGATAATTACCAATATCTTTAGTGTTTACTGCAAATAATTTTTGACTACCTATTGATTTGAACCTCGGTAATAAATCAAATTTTAACATATAAGAAAAAGCAAAGGCGATTAGGCTTTGTCCATGAGTATCGACATAATTTTTAGCCACTTCTGCTGTAGTTGCGTGATACAAGATACCCTCTATCATTGAGGCAACTTCTGATGACGAACATGTTTTTAATTGTGAATACACACAAAGTGCCTTTTTATCAACATGCCAATAGATCATCACTCCTCTTCCACCATAACGTATATGCCACTCAGTCATTAAATTCTGATCCCACGCACTAAATTTTTTTGAATCTGAAGCGCAACTGATTTCACTAGAGCCAAATAGCTTTGGGTCTCTTATCTTTAAATTCTCATTGATTATTTTTACAATTGCATTTCTTATATTACCCTTATTTATATAACGTCTTTGAACATATCTTAACTGTTCTAGTTCCTTTTTATCCCTAGAAATTCTTTTTAATCCGGTGTTAGTAGCAAGTGCAAATATGCACAATAATATTCTTCTTTTTAAATCTCTTGGCTCTATTGACTCTTTACTTGCAGCGCTCCTAAATACTTCTGTAAGATTAGTTCTGATTTCTGTTTCTTTCAACACATCAAGTAAAGCAATTGGCCATCTTTTTTGTATCTCTTGCTTCAGTTGCTCTATATTTTCTGGCTCTTCTCTTTTTTTAATAGGAGAAACTTTTACCCAGCTTTTTTTATTCCTTTTGATTATCTCTACTTTTTTATTACCTGTAATATTATTATTAAATTTCTTGAGCCAATATTCTAAATCTTTTTGCAGAACCTTAATTAGCTCTTCCGCATCTTCTGTACAACCTAATTCTTTACAATATTCTGATTTTTTCTTTTCGAAATCTTGCGGTTCATATGTGCTTGGACTACTATATTTTCTACCTTCTTTTATCCATATATCTTTACATCTTAATCTTGCTCTAAGGACCATCATGATCGTTAACTCATAGTTACTTTTATTTATTCTTCCATTATTTAAAATAATACTCTTTAAACTTTTAGGTATAATACCCTCTTGAGGTATATATTCATCTTCAGGATAATAAGTTAATCCTTGACCTATATATTTTTTTACTAGCTTTATTGCACCCAAGATGCTTTCACTGCTTTTGCTATCAGAATAAAATTCAAATATATTTAAAATTTCAACTAACATCGCTTTATAATGATGAATGTACGAAGAGCGCATATAGTGATATTTGCGCTCCCTACTAAATTCTTCATAACTTTGTGATCCTGTAAGTATTTTCTCCAATTCCTCTTTACTGACTACAGGATATATCTTTTCTTCTATAATACCTTTTGGATTTTTTATACTGACATTTGCCATACTTTTTAATAACTCACCCTTATTGTATATAATTTTTCGATTATTCCAAAATTCTTGTAGTAATTTTTGTTTTGCTCTTTTTGTTATTTTGTGTGCTAATTGTACAAACATATCAATAAGGTAATCAGCTGATTGCATACTTCGTACAAAACAAAAACATCCAAGTACAGCCACTTTCTTTACCTCACTATATTTCCTTATTTGACTAGGAGCTGCTATTAAAACATGATTATAATGTTTGTTAATTAAGGTCTCTGATAGACTACTATATTCACCCAAATTATAACTTTGTATTCTTCTAATCTTTTTACCTTCTTCCAAAATTTCCTTTAACGACAAACCTTTTGGTTCTTTTTGCAGATAGTTTAGAGAAAATTCACAATTCTCTTTTATTAGTTGTTTGATATTTTCTCTGGATTCTTTACTCAGTGCAGTATAGGCCTTTTGGAAAAATTCTTCTTCATATTGATGTTTCCACGTGCTTAAATATTTATTTAATTCTTTTT
>CAIKLL010000123.1 GCA_903828265.1 uncultured Rickettsiales bacterium | reverse complement strand
ATAATGGAAGAAAACTTTCAGCTTAATGGATTACTGGAGAGCTACGTGATACGGAAACGGTCATGCGTAGTTCGGAGAGGGGTTGTTGGAAAAGTACTTCTACTCAATAGTAGAAGCAACTCGTTGGCAGCCTACTCTACGGTCTTGTTGGGAATCTTCTATCAGATTTTGGAATATATGATTTATAGGTATATAACTTTTATTAAAAAAAGCTCTTTATCGTCTAATCCCCTTTTTCCTTGAGACTTCAAAAAGAGCTTTGAAAATCTGTTATAATTAGGCAAAAAGCTAAAGATTAATTAAGGAATTTATAAACATTTCTACAAAAGTTTTGCATAAGATTATAGAGTAGTATTCACAATGGCTACAGAGGGTGTTTTTCTCTAATAATACCATAACAACTTTATATTTTATTAGTCTTTCTTAGAGAGTGCAGTGTCTTTAATAGCTAACATAATAGAATAAGCTAGAATTAAGTTCATTATGGGATGTAGGTCAATAAAATATTTTACGGCTGTCTATTGGTTTGTGTTTGGTATGTTTATTAACGTAGGGAATGACATTATATCAAAATATATAAAACTACATTTTTTTGAGATTACATTTTTCCGTTTCTTGTTTGCATCCATAGTACTTATACCTGTTATTTTTTACAGGGATAGAAAGGTTTTATTCTCTAATATATCGATTCACTTGACAAGAGGAATTATTTTATTTCTTGCTACAACTTCCTGGACATATGGACTATCTACTATACATTTAACTGCAGCTACTGCAATAAGTTCTTCCATTCCATTAATAATCTTAGTTTTATCAATTATTTTTTTACAGGAACGAATAGTTTGGCAAAGATGGTTAGCAGTAATTTTAGGTTTAGCAGGAATTATTATTACTTTAAATCCCGGTTCAGATGAGTTTGATACTAAAATAGTAATATTATTATTGTCAGCACTATTATTTGCGATATTAGATATTATTAATAAAAAAATTGTTTGTAAAAAATCTATATTAATAATGCTGTTATATTCCTCAGTAGTAGTTACTGCTTTATCTTTTATACCAATGGTAGTTTATTGGATATCACCATGTTTTTTTGAATTATTTTTACTTATGATATTAGGTATCAATAGTAACCTGATCTTATTTTGTATACTAAAAGCTTTTCTTCTTGTTGATATTAGTGCGCTAGCTACTTATAGATATTTGGAATTATTGATATCATATATAGCATCATATTTGATATTTGATCAATTACCTCAAAGTACTATCTTATATGGAGGGATTATAATAGTGAGTTCAATTATATTTATAATAAAATCAGAATATAAGAATTAAGTTGACTATAAAGGTAATCATAAGTAGAAATGTATTATATAATATTTAATTCAAGTTTTACTTTGGGAATTGTTAAATTTTATGAATAAAATACTGGTTACGGGCTCTGCGGGCCTAATTGGTAGTGCTTTAACACGAAAGTTAAGAAATACCGGTTACGAGGTAATAGATTGTGATATTAGATCTAAGAATAATCCTTTAAGTTTTTTTTCAGAGGGTATTCAACCTATACTTAAAGAATGCAAAGGGATTATTCATTTAGCAGCAATTTCAAGAGTAATTCATGGGGAACAATACCCGCAACTTTGTGAAGAAGTAAATGTTAGTGGTTCAAAAAAGTTTCTGGAATTTTATGAAAATCTTTCCCATAAACCATGGCTAATTTATGGTAGTAGCAGGGAAGTATATGGAAATCAGGATAATTTACCTGTTGTAGAAGATGCTGCGTTGAATCCGGTTAATACTTATGCAAAAGGAAAAGTTGAGATTGAACACAGGATAAAAAAATTAGAGAAGCAAGGTTTTAATACTGTGATTTTGCGTTTCTCAAATGTTTATGGAGGTTTACTTGATCATTATGACAGAGTAATACCTGCCTTTTGTATAAATGCCTTAAAGGGTAATACAATAAGAATTGACGGTAAGGAATGTGTATTTGATTTTACCTATATAGAGGATGTTGTAGAAGGGATATTATTGGCGGTAGAGAAGCTGATGAGTTTTCAGCAAATTGGGTTACCGGTGCATTTAACAGGTTGTCGAGGCTGCAATTTAGATGAATTAGTAAGGATTATTATGGACATTACCGGTAGTAAATCTCCAATTGATTACAGACCACCAAGAAATTTTGATGTAAGTTGTTTTTATGGTGATTTTAGCAATGCAGACAAACTACTTGGATGGAAACCAAAACATTCGTTAGAAGAAGGAATAGAAAAATTTATTTCAGATATTCAAAATGCAGTTACCGATTGCCCATACAATGTAGAGATGCAAATATATGAAAATATTAAAAGTTATTCATGGTTACCCTCCTTATTATAGCGCAGGCTCAGAGGTTTATAGCCAAGTTCTGGCCCATGGTTTAGCCGATAATCATGAAATTCAGATTTTTACAAGACATGAGAATAGCTTTTTACCTGATTTTTATTATAGTACAGTACTTGATTATCTTGATCCTAGAGTCTTACTACATTTAATTAACATTCCATTAACTAAATACCGATATAAATTTATTAATAAAGAGGTAGATGAAAGGTTTAGAAATGTACTAGAAGAATTTAAGCCGGATTTAGTGCATTTTGGTCACCTTAATCACCTGTCTTTAAGTTTACCTTCTATTACTTTTGAGTTAAAGATTCCATCAGTTTTTACTTTACATGATTTTTGGCTTATTTGTCCAAGAGGCAGGTTTATTCAACGTAATTCAAAGCAAATATTAGAATTGTGTGATGGTCAGGAAGATAAAAAGTGTTCCAAACAATGTTATAGCGGATATTTTACCGGTGATAAAGATTTATTGGAATCTGATTTATCTTACTGGGAAAGTTGGATAGCAAGCAGGATGAAATATACCAGGCAAATTGTAAACTATATAGATCATTTTATTGCTCCATCAAAGTTTCTGCTAAAGAAATTCACTCAGGATTTTTCTGTTCCAAAGGAAAAAATTTCATATCTTGATTATGGTTTTAACCTCGATCGTCTTAAAAATAGAAAACGTGTGGTGGAACCTGAATTTGTTTTTGGCTATATAGGTACTCACACACCAGAAAAAGGGATAGATTTATTATTAAAAGCATTTGCTCATGGTAATATTGATGCAAGGCTTAGGATATGGGGGGCAGAAAGGTCGGAGACTAAAGAATTAATTGAAATAGCAGCACAATTTCCGATAAAAGCCAAGAATAATATAGAATGGATGGGAAGTTACAGAAATGAAAATATAGTTGAAGATGTTTTTAATAAAGTAGATGCAATCGTAGTTCCTTCTATTTGGGGAGAGAATTCACCATTAGTTATACATGAGGCACAACAAGTAAAGGTACCTGTAATAACATCTAATTATGGCGGTATGGCTGAGTATGTAAAAGATGGCGTAAATGGATTATTATTTAAGCACCGAGATGTAGAAAGTTTATCAGAAAAAATGAAGGGTTTGCTCAAGAACAAAAATTTATATACTAAACTCACTCAGAGCGGCTACCTTTATTCTAATGACGGTAATGTGCCTTCTATAAATGAACATACTGCACAACTTGAAAAAATTTATTTTGATATCACTACAACTAAAAACAAATTAGTTTCTGTAAAACCCGGCCCCTGGAGAATAACATTTGATACTAATCCGGATTATTGTAATTATGCTTGTGTCATGTGCGAGTGTTTTTCACCTTATAGTAAAGTTAAAGAAGATAAAAAAGCTAAAGGAATTAAGCCTAAAATAATGCCAATTGAGACTATCAGAAAAGTAATAAAAGAAGCTGCAGGAACACCTCTAAGAGAAATCATTCCTTCTACTATGGGTGAGCCTTTAATGTATAAGAATTTTGATGAAATAATAACTATATGTCATGAGTACGGATTAAAACTTAATCTAACAACAAATGGTTCTTTTCCTATCAAAGGAGCCAAAAAATGGTCTGAGTTATTAGTACCAATTTTATCTGATATTAAGATTTCTTGGAATGGCGCGACCAAAGAAACTCATGAAAAGATTATGATAGGTTCAAAATGGGAAGTTGTGACAAAAAATTTAAAAACGTTTCTTGATGAACGAGATAACTATTTTTATACAACAAACAAAAGGTGTAGTGTGACTCTACAATTAACGTTTTTAGAAAGTAATATACTTGAGTTACACGATATAGTTAAAATGGCTATAGAGCTTGGAGTAGATAGAGTTAAAGGACATCACCTTTGGGCTCATTTTGAAGAAATTAAAGATTTATCAATGAGAAGAGATGAAGAAGCAATTAATAGATGGAATGCTGAAGTAAAAAAAGTATATGAATTAAGGGACAATATGTTGTTGCCAAATGGCCAAAAAATAATATTAGAAAATTTTACTGTTCTTTCTAAAGAAGGGGTTGAAGATTTAGCTCCGGGTGGTCCATGTCCATTTTTAGGTAAAGAAGCATGGGTTAATCCTGAAGGAAAGTTTAGCCCATGTTGTGCGCCTGATGATTTAAGAAAAAAGCTTGGAAATTTTGGTAATGTAAATGAAGTAAAATTATCAGATATATGGCAAAGTAGTGAGTATAAAAGTTTACAAAAGAATTATTTTAATCATGAGTTATGTAAAACATGCAATATGAGAAAACCACTGATCAATTAACAGAAATAGAGCTTATTAAAATTTCTCTTTGTCGAAAATTTCATACTCTTTTTGAGAAACCATTGTATGAAGAGAGGTTTCTTTATGTCGAGAAATTTCATAATCCAGGTTTTGCACCTGTTTGTGATATAACAGGTGCTTATCATATAAATTTAAAAGGAAAAGCACTTTATAAAAAAAGATACAATAAAACCTATGGGTTTTATTGTGGAAGAGCTGCAGTAGAAGATAATACCGGGTGCTATCATATAGACTCTGACGGTAACAGAGTATACAAACAATCATACCAATGGGTTGGAAATTATCAAGAAAATATTTGTGTAGTAAGAAGATCTAATAAATATTATCATATTGATTTATATGGTAATAGACTTTATCAAGAGGAGTATGATTATGTTGGAGATTTTAAGGATAATATAGCAGTAGTTTATAAAGATAATTTAGCTACTCATATTGATTCTAAGGGGAGTTTGATTCATAATAAATGGTATAACCAACTTGGTTTATTTCATAAAAACTATGCAACAGCTGAAGATGAAAAAGGTTGGTTTCATATTAATTTTTTAGGATGCCCAATTTACGATCAAAGATATAAAATGGTAGAACCATTTTATAATGGTCTTGCTAGGGTTGAAGAATTTGAAGGAAAAATTAAGCGAATCGATATCACCGGCAATACAGTGCATGATGTGTACATTCCGTCCGAAGAATTCAGGATGCACCGAGTGTCTACTAATTTGGTCGGTTTTTGGAATACTTATTTAGCAAGGGCTTTTATTGAATTGGATATATTACATTTTCTGCCGGCTACTTCTGAAGAGTTATCTATCAAGACAAAAATACCTAAGGACAATCTAGTACGATTACTTAGAGCATTGTGGGAGACTGGATTTTTAACTTTTAATCAAAGTAAAGACTATTGGGAACTGACAGATAAAAGTAAAACTATACAGTCAATTCCATTTTTATCAAAAGCAATTAGAATGTGGTCACGAGTTGTTTCTTTGGATAAATGGCTTGAGATAAATACGATACTAAAAAGACCAATTATTCAATCTTTTCTCTCCTTTAAAGAAGTTGAGAAGTCTCAAACAATTCAAAATGAGTTTTATCAAGCTTTACTTGGTTATTCTAATTTCGATTTTAAAAATTTTAATTCTCTAGTGAAGTTTGAATTGGATGAGAAAATTGTTTTGATAGGTGTACACGCTCTTGCTTTAGTTGATAATCTGAGCAAAACATACAATAAGCTACTCGGGTTTTATAATAATTCAATACTTCCTAAGCAATTAACCGAAAGTATAAACGTTGAATTACTTGATTCAGACAGAAATTTTACCAATTATGATACTGCGATATTAGCTAGGTTTTTACAAGCATATGATGATGCTAAAGCATTAGTATTTTTATCCAATCTAAAAGATAAAAATATTTCAAGAATTCTTCTTATTGAAACTATTCTTTCTGATGAATCAGCGATTGGGGGAGCTATTGATATTAATGTCATGGTTGAATCAGGAGGAAAGCTTCGCACATTATCTAAGTGGAATGAACTTTGTAACAAAACAGGCGGAATTAAAATACATTACGTATCAAAGTTGAACGATTACTTATCGATAATCGATATTAGAAGGTGTAACAATGGCTAAAGAAAGTGAAAAAGGTTTTTCTATTGCTAGAAATTTAATCTCTACCGAACAAGCAAACGAATTAGTGTTAACGGTAAAAAGCAAAATCTCAGAATTCGCTCATGAGTTAAATGTATCCATAGCTGAATATCTTACCTGTACCGGGAGGTGGGGTACTAACTCATCAGTTACTAAAGCCTTATCAAGTAAGCTAGATTATCAAATTCAGAATTATATTGAGGAATATTATGGTATAAGAATCTCACAAAAAAAATCAAATGTAATTTGTAAAACTGCAGATTTAATAGATAAAGTGCCTTTTCACCAAGATATTTCTTATAGCGTTGATGATCCGTATCATTTTTCTGTTTGGTTATCATTAAATAATATTAGCGGTAATGCGGGAGCTATACAATGTATTGAAGGTAGTCACAGGTTGCCTATCGAAGCTGCTATAGATTTTTGGTATCCATATTTTACTGATAAAGTAGCTAATCAAAATGCTGATATGCAATACTTTTATTGCTCTGCAGGCGATGCATTTATTTTTGATTCTAAATTATGGCATGGTAGCGACGAAAATCATATGGGTACAGATAGATTTGCCTATGTTACAAGGTGGGTTATAGATGGTAAAGGATTTCCTAAGATTCCAGCAATTAAGCCGGCAGCTTTTGGTATGTTTAATTGTGGAAATTTAACTCAGGAAATAATGAAAAAAGCATTATCATTATTTGATTTAGAATTAGCAGAAACAGTTACAAATAAAGGAGAGTTAATAGCTACCTGGCTGGATATTTTAGTAAAAAATTCTAATATTTGGGGTCTTGATAGCAATGCAGCTATCCGTGACTTAAAAAATTTGTATATATTAAATAACGCTTATGAACTACATGATGCAGGTAATATTTCTGGAGAAGTATATAAAAATCTTTGGTTTTCTTTACTTTCTACATTGAACAATAAAATTCAGCTAATAGAAGATATGGGACATAAAAATTGAATAAAGATAATTAGCAGTAATTTTATTTCAATCAAGAGGTTAATCAACAATGGACAAACATAACAACTTACGAAAAGATTTTATGGAAAAAGGCTACTGTATCTTAGAGAATGCATTAACTTTAGAAGAAATTCAGTCATTATTAGCTCAAACTGAACATATTCTCACTTTAGATGATGGTAGTGATGATTTTCTTCGAATTAATGACTCAAACCATATCCATAAGATCAAATATATGTTTGATAAGGGGGAGGTTTTTTTACAATACTTAGTACATAATTCTATATTAAAAATAGTTTCAGAGTTATCAGATGATGTTACACAAATTGTACCAACATGGGAAGATATGCTTATTAAGATACCACAAAACGGTATTCCCGTTAATGTCCATCAAGATCTTGCTTTGCAGTCTGCTAATCACGATGTATTTAGTGTAGGAATATACTTACATGATTCGTACGATAATCCGGTGTATTATCTGCCGGGAAGCCACAAAATGGGAGCTTTAACTAAAACAGAAATATATAAAGTTTACGATAAAGATCGAGATAAATTTGTTCCTATTCGTGTTAAAGCAGGAGATATAGTTATCCATAATGTAAAAACCGTTCATTATTCTGAAGAAAATAAATGTGACCATCCAAGATATACGTGGTATCTTGAATTTAGGACAATTAACCAGTTAAAAAATGATAGTCCATGGGATAATGACTGGATTATGTCAAGAAGAGCAATTTGGGCTTACGCTTTACAAAAATATCACAAAAATATTGATTACTTATTACCTGATATAGATTTATTAGCAAAGTATTTGCAAAATCTAAATTTAAAAATCTCACATACAAATGAGTTTATTAATTATGATATGCAAAGCCCATATAATCATTTTTCATAAATGTCAAATATGATTGATTTAAGGAGCGATACTGTAACTTTGCCAGATAAAAGCATGAGAAAAATCATCTCTAGCGCTGAGGTTGGGGATGATGCGTATGGAGAAGATAAGAGTGTAAATATTTTGCAAGATTATTGCAAGGAGCTTTTTCAAGTAGAAGATGCATTGTTTGTAACGAGCGGAATGTTAAGTAATAGACTTGCTATAATGTCTCAAGTTGAGAAAGGGGATGAAGTAATTACAGAATATAATTATCATATAAATTTTTTCGATAGTGCAGCGTTTGCTTCAATCTGTAATGTGGTTTTAAACACCATTCAGACAAAAAATGGTATCATTACTTGTAGTGATATTAAGCAAGTAATAGATTCAAAACCTAGATATTATTATTTTTCACAACCTAAACTAGTGTCTATAGAAAACACTATAAATGGTTGGGTTGGAAAAATATTTCCAATTCATGAGATCAAAAAACTTAGATTATTTACTAAAGAATCCAATATGTCTATCCATTTAGATGGTGCAAGAATTTTTAATGCGCATGTTGAAACTAATATACCTCTTGCAGAATATGCGCAGCAGGTCGACACAATGAGTATTTGTTTATCTAAAGGTCTTGGTTCTCCATATGGATCAGTATTAATGGGTAAAAAAGAAATTATAGATAAAGCAAGAAGATATAAAGTATGGCTTGGTGGAGGTGTTCATCAAGTTGGTTTTAATGCTAAGGCGGCATACTATGCTATAAAAAATAATATTGATAGGATTAAGATAGATCATGAAAATACACAAGTGCTTTTAGATAAACTAAAAAAAATTGAAGAACTTATAATTAATCCATTATCAGGAAGCACAAATATGATTCAATTTGATGTATCCAACCTTAAATTAAGTTCTAATGAATTTCTAGAACGCTGCAAGAAATCAGGATTATTAGTTTTTCCTTGGTTACCAAATATAATAAGAGCAGTAGTACATAAAGATATTTCTTCATCTGATATTACTTTAGCTGTAGAGATTATTAAAAAAGTAGTTGCAAGCGTAAAAAGAAAAAACGGTTAATTTATAATGCCTCAAAAATTTAAAATAGATTTATTTAGCGATACTAATTGTTCTATTAGTAAGGGAATGCGTGAATATATGTGTAACGCTGAAGTAGGGAATGAAGTTGCAGGAGAAGATCCAACTGTTAACTTATTATTAGAAAAAATTCGTGATTTAACGGGAAAAGAGGATGCAGTATTTTTACCATCTGGGTCGATGTGCAATATTCTTGCGTTTCGAGCTTGGTGCAAACGCTCGGGAGATGGTATTATTTTTGAAAAAACAGCACATCCTGTTTTAAAAACCCAAACAATATTTACAGGCACTGTACAGGCCCAGCCTATACTAATTGATGGAAATAGAGGCATTTATACCGCTCAGCAATTAGAATGTGAACTAGATAAGGTTTTTGGATATAATGACGCCAATCCCTGTCTTGTATCTGTAGAAAACCCTACTAATTATGGAGGAGGAGCAATTTGGTCATTAGATAACTTACACTCTGTTTGTAATATAGCAAAAGAATATTCTATCCCTACATATATGGATGGAGCCAGATTATTAATTGCCGGAGTCAAAACAGGTATCCCAATTAAAAAATATACAGAGCCGGTTGATGCACTATTTATTGATTTTTGTAAATCATTGGGCGCTCCAATGGGAGCTGTATTAGCAGGTAGTAGAGATTTTATCAAAGATGTATGGTTTTATAAATTTCAGTTTGGGGGGTATATGCATAAAGCAGGAATACTTGCTGCCGCTTGCATTTATGGATTAGAACATAATATGCAACTTCTTCATACTGTTTTAGAAAATACGCGTTTGTTAAGTTACGGTCTTCATCAATTACCCTTTATTAAAATAGAATTAGGACACATAGAAACAAATATAATCTTGTTGACTATAGAGCATGAACACCTAACTGCTAATGATTTCGAGAAGGAGTTAGCAAAAGTGAGTGTACGCGTACATGCATTTGACAAAGCTAAAATTCGTATTGTAATGCATTTTGATATTGGGTTAACTGAAGTTGAATATATAAAAAATGCCTTTGAAGAGATAGGTATGAAAAAATAAACAAATGAATATGGCAAATGATAGTTTATTAAAATTTTATTATAAGGTTTTATTTCCGTACAGGTGGAAAATATTGTTGTTGTTTGTTTTTCCTATAATTTGGTGTGCTTCTGAGACGATTGCTCCATATCTAATTAAAGTTATTATAGATGATCTTTCAGGTGATAAAGTTAATATCACCTCATTTAGTGAGTTGCTCGGAATACCAATTTTATACTATTTTGTTCTGATGGTAACTATAGAAATCGCTATTAGGGGATGTAATTATGTTTGGTTACAATTTATCCCAGAGCTAAGAGGCGAGTTTAGGAATGCTATTTTAACTACTGTATTGCAAAAGCCAATTAGCTTTTATCAAAACCATCTAATAGGAGAATTAGTTACAAAATTTAAGAATTTATCGAATAGTTTTGATTTAATTTTAGCAAGTTTTTTGTATGGTATTTTTCCTGTCTTTATTTCTTCACTAATTATCCTGGGCTTTTTATTTTATATTGATGGATTATTTGCCATTTTCTTTTTGATATGGTTTTTAGGTATGAACATTGTCACTTTTTATTTTGCAAATAAAAATATTATTTTGTCAGATAAGCATATCTCTCATGAAAATCTATTATTAGGTCATTTTGGTGACTTATTTAGAAATATTATATCCATCAAAACATTTCAAGGAGCAGAGCTAGATAATGAGATAACCAATAGACTGCAGAATTCAGAAATACAATGTACAAAGGAATTAGAATGGCTGACTTTTAAAATTGATTCCATAAGAAGTATTATTTCTATATTAGTTTTTCTGTCCATGATAATTCTCCTTGGCTGGGGGTGGCAAGTCAAGAGAATAACGCTTGGAGATTTTTCATTTGTTACTGCAGCGTGTTTCTATATTAGACGTTCAGTATGGATAGCGTCGGTTAATCTTTTAAATTTATTTAAAGAATTTGGAATTGCAAAAGAATCATTTAATGATCTAGTTGCTTCTGATATATCAAGTATAAAATTAAACAAAATTGCTAAGTGTAAAAGTAATAATTATGACATCAGTATTGAGTCTATATACTTTGGATATGATCAAAATCATATGTTATTTAATAAACTTACATTATACATTCCTGAGGAACAAAATGTCATAGTGATGGGGACCTCCGGCTCCGGCAAAACAACTTTAATGCAACTTATAATGAATCTATTTCCTATAGAGGAAGGCGGTATTTTAATTGGTAACACAAAAATTGAAAAATATTTAAAAAATAATTTAAGCAAGATTGTATACGTACCTCAAAATACTGAGCTATTCCATAGAAGCATTCTAGATAATATTCGCTATAGTAATCCCAAAGCATCAAGACAAGAAGTCACTACTGCAGTTAAACTTGCAGAAATTGATAGATTTATCTCAGGTCTTGATAATGGGTATAATACATTAGTAGGAGAAAATGGAGTTAAGTTATCAGGTGGCCAATGTCAAAGAATTGCACTTGCTAGAGCTTTATTAAGAAAACCGGCAATTTTAATTCTTGATGAATCAACATCAGCTCTTGATAATAATATGGAGAGAAGCATATTAGAAAATATTATTCACAAGACAGAAGTCAAAACTCTGATAATGGTATCGCATAATCATGCAAATTTAGATTTATTTGATAGAGTTTTGATTTTTGAAAACGGCTTGATTAAAGAGGATTATCTTTGTAAATAATTTGATTTTTACCATCAAAATTATTCCTAATGAATTCAGAATTTCAAAAAGAGTGATGGTTTATGTTAATAAAAGTAGAAGAAATAAGAAATATTTGTATCGGTATTTTTAATTCAATAGGAGTTAATGATCAGCTATCAGAATTGATTGTAGATGATTTAATAGATAATGATATACAAAAATATAGCTCTCATGGAGTTATGAGGGTAAAAGAGTATGTCACTCATATTAAACAAGGATATATTCTTTGTAAAAACAAACCAACCGTTAGCTTAATTTCAAATACGATTTCAATGATTGATGGTAATAAAAGCTTTGGCGTTTTAGTTGTAAAGAAAGTGGTTAAACATCTTTTACAAAAACTAAAAACAAATAAATTTGGCTTCGTTACTTTTGCAAATAGTGGACATATAGGTCGTTTAGCTAATATAGCTGAACCAATTATAAATACCGGCGGTATAATAATTGGTTTTTTAAATTTTTCTGGTTCCGGACAAAATGTTATACCTTTTGGTGGTAAAATTCCTAAGCTGTGTACGAATCCTATTGTAATGGGAGTTCCGTCTCCAGAAGGTCCAATATTGATGGATTTTTCAACAAGTTCTTATTCTGAAGGTAAATTGAGAGATGCATATTACAGAAATCAAGAAATACCAGATGGTGTTTTAGTAGATAAAAACGGTAATTCTATAACAGACCCAAAAGAATTTTATAAAAAATATGGAGAAGTTTTTTTGACTCCTCTTGGAGGAAGTAAGTTAGGATATAAGGGATTTGGTTTATCATTATTTACTGAAATATTAGCAGGAATAGTTTCAGGAGGTGGTTGTTGTTCAACTAAACCTGGCGGCATGACAAATTCCGGGTTTTTTCTAACGTTTTTACCGGAAATATTTAATCAGAGTAGTGATACATTTAGTTCTGAAGTTAATAATTTGATTAATTATTTAAGAGAGCCGATTTCAGAAATGCCGAGCAATAACGTTTCAATTCCCGGTCTGAGAAAAATGAATAATAAACAAACAAAAAGTATTGATTTACCACAGAAAATATTAGATGAACTCAAGGAGCTTAAGAATGGTTAAGCTCCTTGGTAATATCATTTTTTTAATATGCTCAGCGCCGTCTGTGTGCAATACACATCTTAACATAGCTAGTATTTTTAATGGTAATTTAGTACCTCAGATTCAAGTTTTGCATGGGGGATTGTCATCACCGGGAGTATATAAATTCAGAAAAAATGATAAAGAATATGTTCTTAGATTAAGTCACCCAAATAGATCAATTTCTGAAAGGGAAAGGACAGTGCAATGTTATAAATTAGCTTCTAATAATGGAATCGCTCCTATTATAAAATATACCAATGCAGATGGAGTTATTGTTTCAGATTATATAAATGGTAATTATGTTTCCAAGACAGACTTGCAAAGCAAAAAATTATTACCAGAACTAGCAAAAACTATTAAAAAATTACATAGTATTGATGGGTTTCCCTCATCTAAAGATATTTTTACTATTCGCCAAAGTTTTGAAAAACAGGCACTTCTCTTAAATTCTAGTTTGGTATTGAAAGCTTCAAAATATCTAAAGTTGGTTGATAGAATTCTTTTAAAAGATAAAGCTACACTTGTTGCAACACATAATGATTTAAAACCCGAAAATATTTTTTTTAATAATAAATTTATGATTATAGATTGGGAGGCGGCTTGCCTTGGTTACTCCTATTTTGATTTGGCTACTATCCTTATTTTTTATAACCTGTCTGATGATGAGCAGGATGAATTTTTAGAAGCCTACTATAATAGAAAACCTACTATAATGGAAAAAGAAAAAATAAATCTCTTTAAGCAAGAAGTGTTAGGATATTACGGAATGGCATATTTAATGCTTTCTGTATATAAAAAACTCCCTCCTTTATCATCTGAAGAGATTAATAACCTACCAGAGTTGCATGATTATTTGGAAAATAAATTTCTTCAAAACGACACATTAGACTCTTATCTTAAAGCTCAAAAACTGGGGTGGATCTTGATTAAAAAATTAATGAAAATTGAAGCTTATTGAAGAGTTATGTAATTTCATGTTATTGCTATAATCTTAACTACTCAATTCTTCACCACTTTCTACTTCCTTGAATAATTGGGGTTCAAAGCACAAATCCCCGCCGATAAACCAAATACCCTGTAAACTTTTTACCGGATAGACTCCACGGCTTTATTGAAAGAATTTCAATCAACTCCCCAGTACCCTAATTTATCATAAAATCCTGATTCAATTAATTCAACCCTTGAACTATTATGTGGTAGTACTATAGATTCAACATTGATTTAAGGACTAACCATCGTTTTGCCGTTCATGCATTGGATAAGCTTAACGGTAACTTAAAGTTTTCCGGAGTCACCAATGATGCATGCAGTATTAAATCAAGCTTTGGAACTAGCAAGGCAATTAGTCTTTTAGGATACGCTGCGAAACACGATATTGTAAGCAAAGAAAAAATAATTAAGGAAATAAATGAACGTGGCGGGGAAATAAGAACTATACATTATGAGGTCAAATTCAAGTGCGATGCTCATAGAGAGAAAACATTTAAAGCTTCTCAGGAACAACAGAAAGAAACAGAAAAGCAAAAACAGAACGAAATCAAGATTGATAGAAGCCGTGGGATGAGCTTATAGTTTGACTTTAAGCTCTTTGAGTTCATTATGAGAAAGACCGGTAGCAGAAGAAATTACTTCAAGTGATAAATTCTGACGTAGTAAATTAAAGGCGATTTCGATTTTCTCTTCAGTTCTACCCTCAGCTTTTCCGGCAATAAAGGAGTCTACCTCAATTGTTTTCACGGTACGAAGGGCATCAAGGTACTGGTCGTAAGCTTCAAGTTCAAGAGGGGTATAACTTGATTCCTGTGTTAACTCCACCGCTTTTGATATTTCTGGAACACTTCTGAACTCCGCAGGTACTTCTAGCTGCTCACCTTTAAACTCTTTCAAGAACCTTAGCCATAATACTCCTATGCGTTTCTGTTCCCAGCTTTGAGGTTTAAACTTAGGCAATTCTATGAATATTAATTCCAGTCCTTCCAGTACCCTTTCCGGTTTCTGAACGTTGACCTGTCTGTAATGATGAAACCAATCCTCTGAGTTTCTGTCAAATATATCATTAATTATACCAAGACCGTATACCGGACAAAGACTATGATAGTCTTCAGCTTTCTGCATCTGCTGTACATAAGCCTTGGATGCTCCAAATAACAACCTTTTACTAAAGCTTTCAGTCCATTGCATCTGCATTTCAACAATAAATATTCTCCCCTTCTGATCAGTACATTTTACATCCACAATGGTATTCTTCATTGAAGGGATACGAGGCGACTGTTCCGGTGTTAAATATTCTATGGTTTCAATTAGTCCTTCTTCTGGCAAAGGCATTACTGAATTAAGAAAGCTTTTAACTAGCTCCGGGTTTGAGCCGAAAACTTTTTTAAATACTATATCGCTCTTAGGGTCAAGAAACTTCTGTGATGCCATAATCAAAAATACAAATATAATTTAATTAACATATAGTAATATTATATCATCTATACGGAATTCATGCTAGTTCTTAAAAACACAAAAGTAATTTTAACTGATTTGATAGCTGTAAGGCTCTTAAAATTAGATAAATATTTT
>CAIKLL010000122.1 GCA_903828265.1 uncultured Rickettsiales bacterium | reverse complement strand
GTTGGATTTAAACCTAATAACTTAATTGCTTTAGTATACATCTCTGGATCTGGTTTTGAGTTTTTTACATCTTCATTGGATAGAAAAAATTCTAGATACTGCGTTAAGTTTGCACGATCCATCATTATTTTGTCACTGTCAAGAAAATTCCCCCACCTTTGCTAACGAAAATTCCCCCACCTAAGGCTGTCAATTTTCATTCACTGTTGGCGTAGCTTTAATGGCCTTCGCTCGATAGCTTGGACCATTAATTTTACAAATTGTTGCATGATGTATTATCCTATCACGGATTGCATCCGCTAAAATCTGATCATCAAAAATGTCTCCCCAATGTTCAAAAGATTTATTAGTTGTTATTATCGTTGAACCCTTTTCATATCTTTTAGCAATAACTTCAAAAAAATCATCAGCAGAGTAATTAGGCAATTTTTTAAATCCAAGCTCGTCTAAAATAAGTAACTTAGGCGATAAATAATCATTAAGCTTCTTATAATAAGAGTTATCTGCTTTAGACATATGAAGTTGCCTTAGCATTTCTCCAGTAGTACTAAATAAAACTTTATTGCCCTTTAATAAAGCTTTTATTCCTAAAGCGATAGCAAGATGAGACTTTCCAGTGCCAGGATTACCGATAAAGACAATATTCTTACTTTCTTGCAAATATTGGCAAGTACTAATATCGTTAATAACTTTCTTATCAATAGATGGTTGGAAGCTAAAATCAAATGCTTCAAGTGTTTTATAAGAAGGTAATTTAGCTTTAGCATATCTCTTTTTATAACCATTATCACGGCGACTATTTTCTTCATCTTCACATAGTATTTCTAAAAATTGCACATAGGATAAACTGTTACTTGTAGCATAAGCAATACGTTCATCTAGGCTATTTAATAAACCAGCTAATTTAAATTCTTTCAGTCTTTCTTTTAATGTATTCATTATGTAATCTCCTAATTTGGTAGTTCTAAGTTGTAGCATCCACTTTCGCAAATGCTTTTAATTTTGCTATATTGAGTAATTGAAAAATATAAGGCTCTTCTACAAGAAAGTTCAATAATTTGATCTGTATAAGTTTTTCTTAGGTTTAAAACTCCTAAGACAATTTTATACCAAGAATGAGGGTTTTCTTTTACAATGAGAGCAAACAAAGCTTTTGTACATTCACCAATCTGTTCCATCTCTTTTGAGTATTTATTTAAATAATCAACATTATCTGTAGAAAATAATTTATACTTTGGATAGTGACTTGGAATTGTGGAAAATTGTCCTTTACCTAATATTTTATTGTGCAAAGCAACCTGCTTATTATTAGAATATATTTTTACAAGATTATTATTTATTTCTATTTCTACAATTTGACCTACGCATTCATAAGGAACTGAGTAATAATTATGTTCCAATGTGATATGGCAATCACTATGCACTTTACGACAATATAAGGAACCCATATTAAAATCTTCAACTGGCAATGGCTTTAATGCAGCAGCTTCTTTTGCATTAAATAAATCTCTAGGTTTTTCTTTCGTAGTACCATGAATACGTTGATTGCAGTAGTCATTAAGCCAAGTTCTGAGCTCTGATACTAATGAGTTATAATTATCAAACTTTCTACCTGCAAAGAAATTATTTTGAATATATTTAATTCCGTTTTCTACTTTACCTTTTTCTTGGGGCTTACGGACTCTACAGGGCATTATTCTGCAGTCATAATGAGTAGAAAAACTTTCGTAAGAACTTTGATATATTGGCTCATAAAAGCTTGCTTGAATTATTGCGGCCTTAAGATTGTCAATTTTAATTTGCATTGGTACGCCTTGAAAATACTTAAAGGCATTTATATGACATCTAATAAAAGTTTCAACTTTTTGATCAAAAACAACTTCATAATAATCTAATCGAGAATAAGAAAGGCGCATATTAAAAATATATGCTCTTTTTATTTGTCCTTCAGGATTAGGCAGTTTACCTACATCTCCAAAATCTACTTGTGCCTCTTCACCTGGCAAGCTATGAAAACGAACACATATTTTAGGATCATCTTTAATTTTTCTAGTGAGAGCAGTAAGAGACTGATAACTTCCTGAATAACCGCACTTCTTTATTTCTTCAAAGATTCGGATAATTGATAGATCTTTCTCGATATATTCCTGAATCAACTGTTCATATCCTACAAACATGGTTGTTCGTGATTTATATGAGTTAGAATCTACTCCTTGTTGTTCATATAGTTTAATAACTTTTCTTACTGTTTTAACGTCATGGTTTAAAGCTTTACTTATAGCTCTTTTGCTCTTTCCATCTTCCCATAATTTTATAATCGCTTTGTACATAAATCCCTCTATCATAATTTCTCCTTTTGATTAGTTAGCATAAAATTTACTAATCAAAAGGTAACAAAAATATCTCTCCAGGGTGGGGGAATTTTCGTTAGCGAACTATAGGGAATTTATTTTAGCAATGACATATAATGATATATATAGTGTTGCATTCCTGTCTTCTGACGCAGTCTGCAATCCCTCAAGCTAATTTTAACGAGGCT
>CAIKLL010000121.1 GCA_903828265.1 uncultured Rickettsiales bacterium | reverse complement strand
GCTTTTATATAGTGAATGTTTCATTGAAGAGCCGTGTGCGGGAAAATCGCAAGCACGGTTCTGCAGGGGAAGTCATAGCAGCATCTCTGAATTTCAGAATAACTTAAATAAAGAGTAAATGTTATGATTTCTACCAGACTATAGCTTGAATCTGATAGCCGTAGATTGAACAAGTAATTCTTTTAATACCGGTACCTGCGATTTTGGTAACTTCTGTGCTAAAAGATGCACCCCAGCAAGACAATCATTTATGGCTCTGTGGCCTTCATGGAAAAATCCGAATTTATAAGCTATATATTCGAGTTTACGACTTGAGATTCCTTCTTTATCCCAGTCAACATCATACATTAGACAACCCCAAGCTTTTGCAGGGAGAGAAGGGAAGGTAGCTTCAAGGAATGTACGATCAAACTGAGCATTGTGAGCGATAATCAGGTCAACATCTTGCAAATAATCAGCAACTGCATCTTCTTCTATTTTCTGGCCTCTAACCATATCATCATTAATTCCTGTAAGTTTTGTAATATACTCAGGTATCGGGATGCCCGGATCTTGATAGCTGCTGAAATCATCCAGCAGGCGGAATATAGAACCGTGGTTGTTATATTCAAACTTGACCATTCCAAGTTCAATCAATTTATCCTGTGTGTAGGATAGGCCTGTTGCTTCAATATCCAGAAAAACCGCGATCATTTTATCATCTTCATCGCCGGTATTATAATATTCAAGCCTCTGATATTTTTTAGTGACTCTGTAATTGCCTGAGTTATTTAAAATAACAGCTAACTTCTCTATATCCTCGTGTTGCATCTTCTAAAAATAGTTTAATATAATTTATATGTATATAAATTCGGTTATAGTTTCTGCATGAATAAAGCTTTAGCTAATTCCAGCGGAGTTGTGTAGTTTTTTGGATCGGTAGTGTCTTTAATCAAGTGCTTTAGCCAATATTTAGCCGTAAGGTCACATAAGATTTGGTTAATATCATTAGCTTTACGTGCCTCAAAGTCCAATATAAACTTAAATTCGCTAATATATCGTAATATGGATTTATTATCAGTTTTTACAAAATGTATTTCATTCACCGGAGCAGTGAAGAAATTGTATGCTTCGTCTGCTATCTTATCAAATCCCAGTTCATAAAAACATTCTCTTAACAAAAGGGGAAAGCATTCTAATAGACCGGAAGTACCGCCGATCTCGTAAGCTGGGATAGCTAGTCCTATACGTGTTCTGATATGCATAAAAATAAAAACTTTCCTGCGCAGGATTCGAGTTATATCCCAGTACCAATCATCATATAGTTTAGGGTAGTTATCACTCGGAAAGCCAAGTTCTGCTATTTTAAGCTCCTTAGCCATTTTAACGGTTAATCTTAGCTGCGGCATAAATTGTCGCTAATTTCAGTTCTAACAATAGTATATCTACCTTCAGTTTTTGCAGTAAGCCACTTGTTTAGTTCTTCAATCGGAAGATTTTTATCAGCTGAGTAGAGCCAATTTAGTAATAACGATTTGTTAATAGTATCCTGATGCTCTTTTTTCATTATTTTATTCTAAATACTTAAGTTGTAGGTAATTCGAAATATTACTTATGATCGCCAGAAGGTGATAATTATGCCAATTGCAATATTTATGCTATATCGTATCTTAATGTTACCTACAAACTTTAATGCAAAGATAATTCCTTTTAAACCCCTAAAGCTCCTCGGTATAGGTCAATTAAGCTATCTTCTTCTGCTAATTTATCCTTGTCTTTCTTACGAAGCTTTAGCACATGCTTGACGATTTTTATATCAAAACCCATTGATTTTGCCTCATTAAAAGCGTCTTTCAGAAGCTCGCCGGACTTACGCTCTTTCTTCTTCGATAGTTTCTATTTTGTCTATTATTTGTTTTAGCTTTTCTGCCTCTATAACTTCACTAATCATGGCTTACTATTTATTTTTAAGTTATTATTTGTGATATTTCTATTATTCAATATCTTAAAAGCAGCAAATATAGTAGCAGAAGATATAAAGCCATAAAATGCTTTATATGATAATTCCTTCACTAAAATATCTAGAATCCTTGCGTAACCAAAATTGTTATTAAACGCAAAGAATAAATCCATTAATATACCATCTATTATACCTGCTATAATTAAGGATAGAGCATTCGATAATACAAAACTAAACTTACTATGGAGCCTTTGAAAAGCTAGTGTAGAGCAGTATAGTGATACCATTAGAGACGATAATGAAGCAAATACTAAACCGTTTACTAGATGTCCTTCAATATAGTAGGGTAGTTTCATTAAGAGAGCAAAACTAACTGTAATAGCCAAAGCTACGGCTTGTAGGCTATTTGCTTTACCCCAAATATATGTTATTACATTTACTGTAATAGCAATAATAGTAAATACTAAAGCGCACTCTGATATACTTTTGCAATAATTTAGTAGATAAGTAAGGACGCACAGTAGAAAGCTGCTACCGATATATAGTCTATTTCTGATGATCTTGTTTATCATATTTACCCTCCTAATATCTTATGTTTATTTCGGATTAACAGCATTCTTTAGTTTTTGTCCTGCCTTGAATTTGGGTTGGTTATAAGCTGGTATTTGTAGAAGTTCTTGAGTTTTAGGATTACGTCCTTCCCGAGCTGCAACTTTACTAATAGTAAAATTACCGAATCCAATGAGGGATATCTCCTTACTTTGTCCCATGGCATCAATTACCGATGAGGTAAACATGTCGATTACCTTCTCAGCTTCTGTTTTTGTACATCCGTGTTGCTCTGCTATATAGCATTAAAACGGGTAATAATATCAAGTAATTCCTTATTACGTTGTTTTACGAGTTCCTTTATTCTTAGTTCTGTTTGATTAATTTTTTCAAGTATTGAAGTTTTTTTAGTAGCCATAAATCTATTCTGTTTTTTTAAGTATTATTAGTTTGATATTATAGGCTATACGCTAACTATAATCAATCATTGCCGTATAATAAAGTCTAGTCTTATGTGCTTTTATATTATTTAAATCACAACATAGGAAAATATATAGCTGGAGCTAAAAAAAGATACCCCTCAATCCCCTTATTAATGTAAAGGGGGTGGCATGAGGGGCTTTGCCCCTGAGACCCTTATATAAGAGATAAATATTGAAGAAGAAAAGTAACAAGTGTATAGTTATGTTCATTTAATTTTAGTAAATGCGCACTTGAGCAAGTTAGCAAAACAAGGGAGAAACTTACGCAGGGACAAGACGAAAATGTCGTTGTTACAAATACAGGTAAAAGCTCCGGCGAAGAATTATCCGTATCTATAAATATCGGAGAAAACAAGACAGCAGTAGCAAAGAAAACAGAAGTAGCAAGAGGGGGTGAGCTAAAAAATCCGGAAACCGATATCAATTCTACCGCCGGTAATAATAGGCGGGATAAAAAACAAACTGCAACCAGAGAAGCAAGGCTTGATTTTGAGGAAGTAAAGAGAGCTATTAATCCAAATTTGATAGAAAGTATTTTTAGGCAGTATACCGGGATTTTAAATCCTGACTGTAAGATAGAGAAGAAAGGAAATCAGTTATTCTGCGGTAGTCTGAATATCAATTTAAGAGACGGACGCTGGTATCGATTTTCCGACGGATCAAAAGGAGATATCTTTGCCCTGGTTAAGGAAGCAACGGGAGTTGCTACTAAAGGAGGGCGAATTCAATAATCTAGCGCAACATACTGCAATTTGCGATTATGAAAGACCTCGGTAGGTGTTCTGTAACCAAGGCATTTTCTGGGCTGATTATTCATTCTCTGTTCTATATCGTCAAGAAGTTCTTGAGATAAGTT
>CAIKLL010000120.1 GCA_903828265.1 uncultured Rickettsiales bacterium | reverse complement strand
TTATCCGTTTTTAATCAGATAAAGTGGTGATACGTCGTTGATTCAATATGACAAATCCTTTTGTGTTCAATTCAACAAAAATCGGATGCAGAGTTCTTAAGAAAAACATCATTATTCCGTACTAAACTCTTGAATCCTGCATCTTCTGAGCCCATGTAAACACCTACTAGAAATCAAAATTTGTGCATCATTTTATTTTTGCTTCGATCGTTTCTCAAAAAATGGATCATTTTGAAATTTCACTCGCCTGTGAATTTTTGAAGGGCCGGGAAGTCACAAACCCCTGTTTTCTGGGTGTGCCCCACCTCCTACATAGCCTTTTTCTCAGCTGATGGAGTGATTCGATCGCGCTTGTCAACTTAAGTTGTGAAAACTGGGTCAAGGCATGACTTACCTCAGCGACAGGCGACGTTCATTGGATAGAAATCGTTAATTCGAACACGTAATCTTGAAAGAAGATACGATTGAAAAAATTTAACAAGTTTGAGCGAATGTTGCCCTAAGAAAATTTTAACTTTATATTTGAAATCGCCTGCAAATTTTATAAAAACTGCCTTCGACACGAGAAACCTCAGATTTTATGGCGACATTAAGTCGCCTTCTCTTTAACGATCGGCAGCATAGACTCGAATGACTCACACCTCGTCACCGGAGTAAATCGAAACCGCAAATATTGTCAAAGCAAGCCGCGTTTCTTGATCGACAGAACGCCAACTGCAACACCCTGAGAGGTAATGTGGCCTAATCTGCTAATTTCAGTACAGATCGCGCTGACATTCACGCATAACGACTAGGAATTGAGAACATATTCAAATAGGCATTCGAAATTGTATTGGTCGATTTCCTCCCCTAACTTTTACAATATACCATCAATGTAAAATTCAAGAGACTGCTGTTGGGTCTTGTAAGATCAACACCGGACCATTTTATGTGCATGAGAGAAGCTTCTTTGATTTGATAGCGTCAATTAACATGCATCTTGAGATGCAAGATCAAAGTCGACGGTGGGTCAATTCTTCGTTGAAGGTCATTCTGCGTGCGTGCAGAACCCATTCCCCATTCCCCCCATTGTCCTTTGAATGAGCTTGTGCAACGGAACTTTTCAAGAATTCTGAGAACAATGTTTAAGTAACAAAAATGGAAAGTCAACTTCCCGGAACACTACCAAAGATATGAAAAGAGATTCGGAATGGGACACACGCGTTATCGGTTAAATCCGTCGTAAAAATTTTGGTAGTGTCTCGGGAAGGTCGTCAAAGTTGACCTCAAAGTTTTGGTCCCTGTTTTCCGCAGTTTGAGGTCGCTTATTGGAATTTGCTTCGTTGCCCGGGGGGGGCACGGCTGTTAAAAGCTTGTATATGACGCTCACGTTTTAGGTCCATTTTTTCGGGGGGGACGATCATTTTACTCGCGCGCAGCGCGCCGAAATTTTTTGGATGTGAATGAGTTGAACGTTCAGATTGTCCATAAGTTTAAAAAATCTCCTTTTTTTTTTTGTAAATTTTAATCTTTACTTTTATTCATATCGATGTCGTCGCGTGAAAATCTTGTCAAAGTTCAATATGATTCTTGAAAGCTCGAAAGATAGTTGGGTTCTTACTACCTCAAGAACTGCCGAAAGTATGACTCAAGTCCAATTAACTGCAGTGTGGATATAATTTAAACGACAGAGGAGAAGCGACAAGCGCTAAGGCAGAAAATCGACCAGTTAAAAAAAAAAGTCAACCATAACCTAGCAGATCAATATAATTCACTGACTAACGCCTTGAATGTCGAGTGGGGTACAAAGAAATCGCGATTTCTTTTATGCGGGGAGATGCTTCATTGGATTCAGTCCTATCAAACCCATAACAAATGATACGCGATGCGATCCTTTCAATAACTTTCATCGATGGCCAAATGCCCTCTCATCTCTCATCTTGCGTTCCCTTGTGGAACGCGAGAAGTATATTTTTGGTTGAGGATAAGCATTTGAATCGGGGTCGGGCCGTTTTCCTGAACAAGTCGGTGCTCGTTTTGTCTGGCCTGGGTCTGGCCAAGTTTCTGGGCCCGATCGGGTCAGGGCTTTGCCGGGCTTGCTAAAATAGCGAGCCCGTCGGACCGGCCATGTACGGGTGCGGGCAAGCAAGTGGCCGTGTCGGCTCCCCTTCCGCCGCTCCTCTGTTCTTGATTTAGACGTCGTTGAAGAAAAAAAGCTCAGTCTCTTCGAACAGGTTAAAGGAATACCAAGGAAAAACCAGGCGCGCTCGCTAGTACTCCCGCTTTTGTCGCTGTTCCTTCGACAGTACCAACTCAACAACTCAACAATCATCGTTTTCGACAGATCAACAAACATCGACGCCGAAAAACTAGAACTCTAAAAACAACAGTCTTGAAGTAGAATTTCGTGTGAAGAGTGCCATTTGTTTTTAAAAAGGCTTGAAAGAAAAGATAGTTCCGAAGTAAGCGGCTCAAGAAATTACAATTACGAAGTTAGGATAATGAGGATAACTCCCCCGATTCACGGCCGCGT
>CAIKLL010000119.1 GCA_903828265.1 uncultured Rickettsiales bacterium | reverse complement strand
GATATCTTCTAACTTCCTGACAAACCTGCTGACGTTCTTCTTCATGGCGCTCTTTGTAGAGGAAAGACTTTTTTTTCGACTGATCTTGAAACGCCTGAGCGTACGATAAACACTGCTCGCACTGCCTGCAAACAAAAGGCTAATTTCTGACAAATATAGTTATTTCAATTATTAACCCATTGATATAGTTTGATATTTGTGCTAGAAAAGGTTTTATGCATTACAGTATAGATTTACGTCAGCGGGTTGTTGATTTTGTGAGAGGTGGTGGCTCGAAGGCCGAAGCTTCTTGTCGGTTTAAGGTGAGCCTTTGGTGTGTGTTTGATTGGCTAAAGCGGGGTGATTTGCGGCCTCAAAAAGTGACACGTCGCCACCGCAAGCTAGATTGGGAAGCGTTGAGAACCCACGTTCAGGTCTATCCCGATGCTCGTTTAAAGGAACGTTCCGAGCATTTTCAGGTGCATATCCATGCTATTTGGTATGCTTTGCGGCGCATGAAACTGACCTATAAAAAAAACACTCAAATACGCGGAAAGAAGTCCTCAAGCTCGCCTCTTTTACCTGAATAAACTGAAACATATTCTCAAGACAAAGGGAAAAAGCAGCCTTGTTTATGTGGATGAGAGCGGGTTTGAAGAGACGACTTTCCGACGGTCTGGCTGGTCGGGGAAAGGCCAGAAAATTTATGGGGATCAGCCGGTAAACCGCAGCATCCGCACCAATCTCATTGCGGGGAAGTCAGGAAAGAAACTTTTAGCACCTAGGTTATTTGAAGGGGCTACAAATGCTTCCTGGTTTAATACTTGGCTGCAAGAGCATTTGTTTAAGGAACTCCCGGAAGGTACCACGGTCATTATGGATAATGCAGCCTTCCACAAAACCCCTGAAACAAGGAAGATTTTTGACCAGTCTCTTTTTCACCTCCTGTATCTGCCCCCTTACTCTCCAGATTTAAACCCTATCGAAAAAGTCTTTGCAAACCTCAAAAAAAGAAGACAATACGCACCCACAAATACACCCCTCGACCACTTCGTTAAATCATACGGAGATTATTTGGAATGACTATAATCTAAAATAAAACACTAAACTATAAACCTTAACTTGACAATGCCTGCTAAAATTATCTCCATTTTATGATCTTTTTCTTCACTTACATCACTTTTTTAACAGCTGACTTATTAAATTAAGTCTTATTTTATACTAACATTAAAAAGCTTTTAATATTATATTACAAATTTTTGTAATTTCATCCTGATTATTGACCCAATTATAATGATTGGAGTTCATTTTTTTTGCCTTAAAATTGGACTTTTTCTTCAATACTGAATCAAGGTAATTATATTCAGTTTCCTCAACATAATGGTTAAGAATTTTGCATAGGTCAGTTGGGTGCTCTTTTTTCTCTGGAAGTTTTCCTGCCTTAAAGAGATAAATTTTTGAATTATTTATTTCTAAAGGCGGAGGAGAATATTTATAGTTAATATTATCAAATAATTCTTTTGATTTAATGCCGGCTTGTATGGAAGCCATTTTATAGTTAAATAGAGAGTCTATCATAAATATATTTTTTACCTTTTCTCCTCCCCTTATTAATTGTCTAGCAATCTCAAGTGAAAGAACTCCACCAAAACTCCATCCAAATAAATTATAAGGCCCCGTCGGTTGAAGTGATTTAATATAAGAAATATAATAACTTGCTAGTCTTTCAAATGAAATAGATTTCATCAAATTAATTTCTTTCTTTTCTTGAAGAAAAATATAATAATTATTAAAGGCTACTAAATTTAAATCCTTTAGTTTGGGAACTATATTATTAAAATAGCTTTCTGCTCCCCCTTCTCCTGGCGGAAATAAAAATAATCTACTCTGGTATCTTGTTTGCTCTATCCCATTAAACAAAACGTATGGTTCGAAATCTTTAAAGTCTGCAGGTGTATGGTCAGAAATATCTTGACAAGCACAATGTAAAATTATTTTTTCAAGTTTTTCTTTAAAGGATTTTGAAAAGAGACTAGTTCTCTGATCGCCAAGTTTTGTTGTAATATTGAATCTTAAGGACCCATTGCTGACGAGACCATTTATGCTAATAAGGCTGTAGTTGTAATTTCTTGGATCTATAGAAATTCCATTATCTTCTTCTATAATTCTCCACATTTGTTTATTTTGTTTACTTTCTTCGAACGTTCCTCTCTGATCGAACTGCCCCAGATAGTTAAAGGTAACTCTTGGTAATATGCTATTTGAATAGCTGACTAAAGCGCCATACCCTATTCCTTTGTTAGGAATCTGCCTCAGGGTCTCTTTTATATGTTTTAGACTTTCTCCAATATCTTCTCTCAGCTCCAAACGCACTGGATACATCGTCGTAAACCAACCAACCGTCTTCGTTGTGTCAATTCCTTCTTCAATCTCTTCTCGTCCATGCCCCTCTAATACGATGTGATGCACGGAATCTTTTGTTAAGTCTTGAAGTGCGTATCCTAACGCCGTTAACAGAATATCATCTATTTGAGTATGGTAAGCTCGATTACTTTCATGTAAAAGTTGCTGCGTTGTTTCTCTGCTTAAGCTAAAGTTTGCATAATTATCCTCGCCTCCACTTGATATCTCTAAGCTTTGAAGATTATGATCATGATCAGAAAGAACATTACCCCAATAATCTTTTTCCTTTTCATGCTTACTGGCATAGTGCTTAATTGCCTTTGTCCACTGGCGGTAGCTGCTTCCCTTTTGGCCTAGGGTCTGTCCATCATAAAGGGTCTTTAAATCTTCCCTCAGAACTCTCCAACTTACCGTATCAACTACTAAATGATGAAGGGAAAAGAAGATTCTCGCACTCCCGTCTTCATACCCATAGAGATACCCTATGCAATGTACAGGCCCCTTTTCCAGATCAAAGCTACTCTGCCAACTACTTAATATTTTCTGGAGGTCCTTTTCTCTTGACTCCTTAGGTAGTGTTGTAATATCCAAAACTCTAATTTCTGGTGTATATGCTTGTCCGTCATAAAACTGTGTATATTGGATAGATGGATTATTTCTGCCTTTCCTTGTATTTATATGCTTTTTATATCTCAATCTAAAAGCATCATGATGCTCAATCAGCTGTAAGACGCCACTTTGAAGCCGCTTAGGATCCAAAGCTGGAGTTTTAATAAGAAACGATTGGTTCCAATAATGGGGGTATTTAAAATTACTGTCAAAAAACCATTCTTGGATCGGAAGGAAAGGAACGTCTCCAATCAACTTTCCTTGTTCTGTTTTAATCTCTGCTCTAATTTGTTCTTTAGATAAAACATGATCATAAAGCTCTTTGATTGTTTTATATGTAAAAATGTCTTTTACGCTGACGTTTAGATTTAACCTTTGTCTTAAACGGCTTACAATTTGAATACTAACAATACTATCTCCACCTAATCTAAAAAAGTCATTTGCAATACCTACTTCATTATCAGAAAGACCTAGAACTTCTGCCCAAATCTCAGCAATCTGTCTTTCTATTTCATTCCTTGGAGCAATATAGGTTTTAAAACCTGTGAAACTTGGCTCCGGTAAAGCTTTCCGATCTAACTTCCCATTGCCAGTTAGAGGAAAATGAGGCAAATGAATTAGTATGCTTGGTACCATATATTCAGGAAGTTTATTGTGAAGGTAGGATAACACCTCATATTCATTAAGAGGGCTCTCCGAAACATAATACCCTACAAGGTATTTAGTTCCTATTTTTGTTTCGAAGGAATCCGCACGCTCCTTCTCTAAAACAGCGCTTTGCTTAACCCCCGGATAACTTGATAAGATGTTCTCAATTTCTTCAAGCTCTATTCGATATCCTCGGATTTTTACCTGAAAGTCTTGCCGTCCTATATATTCTAAATTACCATCAGGAAGCCAACGTACCAAATCTCCTGTCTTATAAAGACGTGCATTGCGCCCTTCTTCAACAAATTTTTTATCCTGTCGTTCTTCTTCTGTCTGAAACGGATTTGGTATGAACTTTGCTTTCGTAAGTTCTGGCTGGTTTAAATATCCTCGTGCTAGTCCTAACCCGCCGACATAGAGCTCGCCTATTGCACCAATTGGCAATGGAATTAAATCTTGCGTTAAGACATAGGCTTTTCTGTTTGTTATTGGAACGCCGATGGGAATAGAATTTGTATGTCTGATGTTAGATTTTTTAATATCTAACATACAACTAAAGGTCGTATTCTCAGTAGGGCCATATCCATTAATAACGCTTTTGGGAGAGTTTTTTGAATTTATGAGCTTATATATTGTATCTTTATTGAGAGCTTCTCCGCCAACCAAGAAATACTTAATTTCTTTAAAAATATTGATGTTCATAAAAAATAACTGGTCAAACAAACTTTTTGTCAACCATAATACCGCAATTTTGTATTTAATTAATATTTCTTGGAAAGAATTAATATTGGTTATTAGGTCCATCTTATTGTTTGGAAGAAATAATCTCAATCCTTTAAGTAAAGGAGTCCATATTTCGAAAGTTGCGGCATCAAAAGACACATCAGAAAGCTGAATAAATGAGTCAGATTGGTCGAGATCCATATAATCAAAACCTTTTACAAGAGAAGTTATCCCTTGATGCTCAATCATGACTCCTTTTGGATAGCCTGTAGTACCAGATGTATAAATTACGTAGGCTAAATTTTTACTGCTTTCATTTATTTTTAGGTTTGTGGGAGGGTATCTACCAAGATATGCTTGATTTTTTGAGTCATCTATTGTAAAAATTTCTATAACTTGTTTCAGTGTATGGGAATTGTTTTTGCTTTCATCTTTCTCGATATTAATAATTTCAGGCGCTTTAGAGTTAATAATATCTTTCAGTCTTTTCTCATAGATTTTGTTTGTTAATACAAGGCATGTTTTAGTGTC
Source organism: uncultured Rickettsiales bacterium (assembly GCA_903828265.1). Classification (GTDB taxonomy): domain Bacteria; phylum Pseudomonadota; class Alphaproteobacteria; order Rickettsiales; family Rickettsiaceae; genus Megaera. The sequence goes on along the minus strand of CAIKLL010000119.1, from coordinate 9,544 downwards.
TTTTAATACGTATTGTATTCGACTGTCTGGATACTCTGGGTTAATGGGAACATAAGCTCCACCTGCCTTGAGAATAGCAAGCATGCCAATCAGCATCTGCTCACTTCTGTCAAGGCATAGTGCAACGAAAGTATCTGGAAGGATTTTGTGTTTTTCTCTTATGTAATGGGCTAGTTGATTTGCTTTCTTATTGAGTTCTTCATACGTAAAACTTCCCTCTTCAGAAATTATTGCTAAATTATCTGGTATTCTCTCAACTTGTTCTTCAAAAAGCTCTTGTATAGTTTTCTCTTCAGGATAATACTTTTCAGTATTATTCCATGCTTCTATTGTGTTTTTATATGCTTCATCTCTTATATAATTTAAATTGCTAATCTTTTTTTGCTCTTGTTGCTCAGGATTTTTTGCGAGCTCAGAAAGTTGTTGTAAAATATATGTGTATGTTTCTTTGAATCTTTCTATGGTATCTTCCTTGTATAAGCATATTGCATAATTAAAAATACCAGTTATCTTTTCCTTTTGATCATCTATAAATATACTTAAATCGAATTTTGCAATTTCTTGGTCTTTATTGACTATATAGGGCATTAAGAGTCGGTTTGCATTTTTTGTTTCTTCTTCTGTTAGTCGTTTTTTGTTCTCAAAATTTTGTACTGTAAATACAATTTGAAATACAGGATGCCGACTTGTATCTTTGCTAACATTTAGTCCTTCTATAAGCTTCTCAAAAGGAAGGTCTTGATAAATTTGACTTTCTTTTATCTCCTTCCCTATCCACTCTATATAATCTTTAATTTTTTCTTCTCTCTTTATATTTACTCTCAATGCCAAGATATTAACAAAAAATCCAATAACATTCTCTACCTGACCGTAATGCCTGTTTGCTACCGGTATACCAACAACAAGATCTTCTTGATTACTATATATTCTTAGCATTAAGTAAAAGCCGCTTAATAATAAGCTATATAAGCTAACTTTTAACTCTTTAGCTAAGTCTCTTAATTTTGATGATGTCCTTTCATCTATCTCAAAAGATACGTCTGCTCCTCTGTAATCTATTGTTTGTGGTCGTAATTTATCTGGTATTAAGTTTATAGTCTCGTAGTCATGTAGCTTATTTTTCCAGTACTCAAGTTGGCTACTAAGTCGTTTTCCAGTTAGATAGCTTCTTTGCCATGAAGCGAAATCTTTGTATTGGATGCTAAGTTCAGGAACTAGGGTTTTCCCTTTTTCTCCTGAATTTAGATAGTGATCATAATATCTTTGCAGTTCCTTAAAAAAAATTTCTGTAGACCATCCGTCAAAGGCTATGTGATGAATAGTTATACTTAAGTAGTTTTTTAAATGTCCTCCCTTGTTTAAGTTGTAGAGATTTATACGAATTGGATATTCATTACGGAGGTCATAAATATATTTTTTATCTTTTTTAAGAAATGCATCCAATTCTAGCCTGTTTTTAACCTCTATTTTAGATATGCTTAAAGAATTGCTTGCATCCACACATTGATAGGTCTTTCCTTTATTTTCTTTAATAAAAGTTCTAAGGATCTCATGCCGTGTAACAATGCTCTGTAAACTCAATTCAAGGATTTCAAGATCCATGTCTGGCGATATCTCAAAAAACATAGGTATATTATAAACGCAGGTTCCTCCTTCATAATTTTCAATGAACCAAAGCCTCTCTTGGGCAAAAGAGAGTTTCTGATCTTCTGGATGTATTATGTCTATTTTTCTTATAATGTTTTCTGGGATTTCATTCTCAGAGGATAGAAGCTTATGAATTGTAGTATGTTTAAAAATAGAAGAAACCCGCAGGTTTAAGTCTAGCTCTCTATTAATCTGACTAATTAGGGGTATTGCAAGAATACTATTTCCACCTAATCTGAAGAAATCGTCTTCAATTCCTATTGTGTCCTTAGGCAGATCCAGAACTTCCGCCCAAATCCGGACAGCTTGCTCTTCTAATTTATTTTTTGGAGCCGTATATTTTTTGGTATTTGTGAAATGTGGTTCTGGTAAAGCTTTGCGGTCAAGCTTCCCATTAGTTGTCAAAGGAATATGAGTCAAATGAAGTAAAAAGCTTGGAACCATATACTCCGGTAGCTTGCTTTTAAGGTAAGAAATTATCTTTTGTTCCTCGAGAGATCTCTCAGAAACATAATAACCTACAAGATATTTGGCTTCTATTTTTATTTCTGAGGAAGCTGTTTTTTCTTTAACCAAGACAGTGCTTTGCTTAATCCCTGGGTAATTTGATAAGACATTCTCGATTTCTCCAAGTTCTATGCGATATCCGTTTATTTTAACTTGAAAGTCTTTCCTCCCTAAAATTTCTATATACCCATCCCTATTCCATTTCCCCATATCTCCAGTTCTATATAATCTACCTAATTTCCTATGGTTAATAAAACTTTTTTGGGTTTTCTCCTCATCTTGCCAATAGTTTAATGCGAGTCCAACCCCCCCAATATGAATTTCCCCTATTACATCCAAGGAACAAAGTTCATCGTGATAATTTAATACATACATCTTCTGATTTGGCATGGGGGTTCCATAAGGAATACTTTTCCACCCTCTTTTTATTTGATTTATTTCATACCATATTGACCAAATGCTCGCTTCTGTAGCTCCTCCTAAACTTATTATCCTTGCACTAGGATAATTCTCCTTTAACCTATCTGGTAAAGTGAGTGGAATCCAATCTCCACTTAATAAAAACAGCTTTAATGACTTTATACTTGAATTATTCCTTTTTAGCTCATTCACTAATAAATCTGCCAATTGAGGAACTGAATTCCATATTGTAATTCTATACTTATTTATCAAATCTAACCAATGCAAGGGTTCTCGTAGTTTATCTTGTTCGGGTAACACGATTGACCCGCCAGTAATTAGAACCCCAAATATGTCATATACAGATAAATCGAAACTTAATTCTGAGAGAGAAAGTATCTTGTCTTTTTGAGTTAGGTTAAATTTTTTATTGACTGCATTGATAGTATTCAATGCTCCCCTATGGCTTATGGTGACCCCTTTAGGTTTTCCTGTTGAGCCAGAAGTAAATATTACATATGCAATATCATTTGCTTTTGCCCGGGGTAATGTGATGGTGTTGAGGTTCTTTCTTAAATCAATATCATTACGGATTTCTGATAGAATATCTTCTATTACTAGTAAATCATAATGAGAGGACAGGGCTTTTCTGGTATCTTCCTTATTATATAAACTCTTCGATATTATTACTAATTTTACACATGCTCTTTTTAATATTTCATCCACCCTAATAGCAGGCCATTCTATATTAAGTGGAAGATACCCGTAGTTGGAGTTTATGATTGATAAGACAGATAGAACTTGATTATAACTCTTCTCAGTAAAAACGGCAATGAGCTCTCCGTCCAAGTTATTTGACTTTCTATAATTACTATATACATTTCTTGTATTTTTTTTGTTTTTATATTTTAAAATGTATTTAGAAAGTAAGTCGCTTTCTTCTTTTAAATTTTTATAAGTATATTCTACCAGAGAAGAACTTTCTATGACAGCAATATTACTTGGTGTTTTCTTTACTTGCTTTCTAAATAAATCCTGGATCGTCTCATCCTTGAGATAGTCTTTATCTGTGTCATTCCATATTTGTATGATTTTTTTATGATCTTCTTTAGTTAAATAGTTTAAGTTACCCTCACTTTGGAATGGATCTTTTATTATTTGCTTAAGAAAATCTTTAACCGTTTCTAATAGTCTTTCTAATACTTCTTTATCAAAGAGCTCTGCTGCATATCTAAGATTAAATAGTAACTTCGTCTCTTCCTCATATACTATTACCCCTAAGGGATAATCTATTTTCTCGATCGACTTTATAAATCTTACCTTAAGTTCTTTTAATCGTTCCTCATTTGTTGGTTTTGGATAATTCTCATATATGAATAAGCAATCAAATAGTCTCTCTCCTCCTTTTTGAAGGCGCGCTAAACTTATATTACTTCTCGCATTAATCTCATTAATATTATCTAATACGCTTCTAATAGCACTTAAAATAGTTCTCTTTTTGTTTATTTCGCTTTGATGATCTATAATTAAAGGCAAGGTATTTATGTAGAGTCCAACTGAATCTTCTATACCGTTGATGGGAATATCTCTGCCGGAAATAGTCGTTCCAATTATTGTCTGATTCATATTACCATAAATACTTAGTGTCTTATGCCAGACATACTGTAAGATTGCGTTTAATGTGACTCCTTCTTTTCTGCTCAGCTCTTTTAAGAGCTTATACTGCTCACCATTAATCACAAGGGTTTTCTCTTGTTCCTTTTTGATATGCTTATAGTTCTTTAGTTTTATTTTTTGTTGTCCAGCTTTTAAAAAACTACTTAAATTTTCTCTTTCCTCTATTTTTGATATGTAGTTGAGCCAGTATTCTTCATTATCCTTTTCATGTTCTTGAATATATTTCTGGGATATTTCGTAATTTCCGTCTACTTGGAGCAAAAGAGTTTTCTTATCTTGCAATCTTAAATACATGTTATGGACATAACCAATCAATATAGGGTTACTCCATCCATCCAATATTGAGTGGTGATAACTTAGTATGCAGGTATATAGATCTTCTCTTTCCTTTAATAAAGTAACTCTAAATAAGTTTCCTTCATCCAAATTATATGGCTTATATCGGTCTTCTTTTTGAATTTTTTCAATTTGAGCTTGGATGTCTTTTTCTTTGCTTAAGTCTAAATATTTCCAATTTAATGCCCCTTCTTTATCTATAATTTGAACAAGTTCTTCTTCCCATGCAAATCTCAGCCTTAAACTACTATATCTTCTCTGAGCATTCTCCCAAGCTTCTTTTAAATAACTGGGGCTTATTTTAGCTTCATATTTCCAAATAAGCTGGACTTTATACGCATCATCAATGTCTCCTTGGTTTAAATTATGATAAATAAATCCTTGTTGTAAACTATTTGCCTTATAGATACCTTCAACCTCCTTCTTCTTTTGAATTTTATCTAAATAACTTTGATTTATGAGATTTTGTACATCACTTGCTGTTAGGTAAGTTCTTGTTTGTTGTGTTGTGAAGTTAATTATTTTATCTAAAATTAATTTAAACTGATCCCTTAATTTATCAGCACACTCTCTACTCAACTTACTGACTATTTTAAATTCCAAGCACTCATCTATCACCAATCCAGTTATGTTTATTATATTATAATCTTTATTAGTTGGATGTATCCAACGACCTGCATTTTCTCCTGATATGCTCCAAAGATCCTCTGCTTGCTTTCTCGTATCTATTCTGTCAAATATCCCTAGATAATTGAAGCAAATCCTAGGTAATTCTTTATTTTTATACCCGAATAATGACCCATAACCTATCCCCCGATTGGGAATTTTTCTTAAGATTTCTTTAACGCATTTGAGACTTTCCTCTACATCTTCTTTTATCTCTATTTTTACTGGATACATCGTAGTAAACCATCCGAGGGTTTTATTAATGTCAATTGTATAGTCTATTTCTTCTCTTCCATGCCCCTCCAATACAATATAATTTATTTTATTCCCTGAGATCTTTTCCAGCGCATATCCTAATGCTGTTATTAAAATATCATTTATTTGTGTGTGATAAGCTCGGTTACTTTCATGGAGGAGCTGCCTTGTCTGCTCTCTACTTAGCCTAAAACTTGTATGGTCAGTTATATCCTTATAAGCAATTTTTTCTCCTTCATAATCAGCTAGCAGATCTGTCCAGTATTCTTTCTCCTTTCCATGATTTTCACCATACATCTTTACAGTTTTTACCCATTGCCTATAACTACTTCCTTTCTTTCCTAACTCTCTCCCCTCATATAGATTCATCAAATCTTCAGTCAAAATCCTCCAGCTTACCGTATCAACTATCAAATGGTGTAAGGCAAAGAAAATTCTTGCACTCTTATCTTCATATCCATGAATATATCCTATACAAAAAAGAGGACCTTTTTCTAAATTAAAGCAGCTCTGCCAACTGCTTAAAGTCTCATGAAGAATTTCCTCTCTTTCTCTTTCAGTCAGCATCTTGATATCTAAGACTTTCATCTCTGGCGAGCATGCTTTTTCATCATAAAATTGGATATATTGGTTAGACAGGGTGTCCTTCCTATATCTCAGTCGAAATGCATCATGATGTTTGATTAACTTCAGTATACTTCTTTGAAGCCGACTGGTTTCTAAATCCGGGGTCTTAACAATAAACGCTTGATTCCAATAATCAGGATAGTTAAATTTACTCTCAAAAAACCACTTTTGTATTGGAAGGAGAGAAACTTCTCCTTTCAAGATTCCTTGTTTTGCTTTAATTTCTATTTTGTCTTGCGCTTTAGATAATATATTGTCGTAAAGCCTTTCGATCGTTTTATAAATAAAAATATCTTTTACGCTAACTCTTAAATCCAATCTTTGTCTTAAGCGACTTACGATTTGAATACTAACAATGCTATCTCCCCCAAGTCTGAAGATATCATCCTGAATTCCTACCTCATCACTCTCAAGTCCTAAGACTTCTGCCCAAATCTCTACAACTTGCTTCTCCAAGTTATTCCTTGGGGAAACATAGGTTTTGCTATTCGTAAAGCTAGGATTTGGAAAGGCATTTTTATCTATTTTTCCATTAACAGTTAAGGGAAAATGTGCCAGATAAACTAATGCAGTTGGAACCATGTACTCAGGAAGCTTGCTTTGAAGATAAGATAGCATCTCTTCTTCATTTAGAGTGTTCTCTGAAATATAATATCCTACAAGATACTTGGATCCTGTTGTTGCGTCTGAAGATGCTGAGCGCTCCCTGACTAATATAACACTTTGTTTCACTCCTTTATAGCTTGATAGAACATTCTCGATTTCTGCAAGTTCAATCCGATATCCTCGGATTTTTACTTGAAAATCATCCCGTCCTATATATTCTAAGTTACCATCTGGAAGCCAACGAACTAAATCTCCTGTCTTATAAAGGCGAGAATTACGTCCTCCTTCTCCAAACATTTTCTCTCTTTTTTCTTCTTCTGTCTGAAATGGATTGGGAATGAATCTTTCTTCCGTTAATTTTGGCTGATTTAAATACCCTCGAGCTACTCCCGCACCACCTATATATAGCTCTCCAACTGCACCTACTGGCAAAAGGCTTAAATTGGCACTTAGTACATAGCACTTACTGTTATAAATAGGTTTTCCAATCCAATCATCCCCTCTAGAATCTACAGTGAAATAAGTACTGTCGACAGTACACTCGGTTGGCCCATAAGAATTAAAAACAGTTATATTATTTTTTAAAAAATAAGAAAAAGACTTTAAATTAAGCTTAGTGCCACCTGCTATAATCTTTTTTATTTTAAAATCTTCACCAATGTGTCCTTCTAAAACCTGCGCAGTTTCTGAGTTAATATTAGCTATGGAGACATTACCCTCTTTAATGACTTTGAAGAATTTAGCTAGATCATTGATTCCTGTTTGACAAATATTTAACTTTGCTCCACTTACCAGAGGCAATATTGTTTCTTCAATTACACCGTCAAACGCATAGGAGCGGTAAAATAGAAAACTATCTTTTTCGTTAATCCCATAAATTTCTTGAACAGCTAAGATAAGGTTTACTATATTTCTATGCTCAATCATTACTCCTTTGGGTTTTCCGGTAGTTCCTGAGGTATATATAATATAAGCTAAATTTGTACTAGTTGTAGATACATCAGGATTACTTACTGGTTGCAAAGCTAGCTTCTCTTGAATCTTTAGGTCATCCAAAGATAATATCTTAGTTTCCTTACTTTTTTCTGTTATTTTTTTTTCTAAATTAGCATTCATCCCTTCCAATTTTTGCTGATGTCGAGTATTAGTAAGTACTAACGATGTTCTTGTATCTTCCAAAATGTATCTTATTCTATCATCGGGGTAATTGGGATCTATAGGAACGTATGCTCCTCCAGCCTTTAAGATTCCAAGTATACCTATTATCAGATGCTCACCACGATCCAAACACAATGATATCAATGTATCAGGTTGGATATGATGCTTTTCTTTTATATAATTGGCTACCTGGTTTGCCTTCTCGTTGAGTTCTCTATAAGTAAGCGAAGTTTCTTCGCAGACAATTGCAATACTATCAGGATTTCTCTCTACCTTCTCCTCAAATAATTTTTGAATCGTCGTGTCAAGAAAGTAATCTCGGTCGGTTTTATTCCATTGTAAAAGAAGCTTATCTTCTTCTTGTGGAGCCATAATTGGGAGGTCTCTGATAGAGCAGGTAGGATCCTGAACCAGGTGTTTTAAAAAACGAGTTATACTTTTTGGGTTAAATGTCCTTGAATACTTTTCAGTTTTCTTTAATTCCTTTGAGAAAGCTAACGTGTATTTGTTTCCTTTTGGGTCTATCCTAATTTCTAGAAGATAGCCCTCATCTGTTTTTATAAATTTTTCTTCCGAGTTAAGAATGTTAATTTTTATACTATCTTTGCCCTGAGGTGATTCACTTAATAAGTGATTAGTTTTTTTGGTATCTAAACTTGAGGTTTTATTCCTAAGTGCCTCAGCCTTTTCCTCTACGCATTTTTGGATAGCCTCCTTTCCTGTCATAGAAAAAGGTAATTCCATAGATAAAAATATCTTAGAAGAAAAGAGAGGATTTTCTTTTTTGGTAAGTCTTCTAAGAAAACAGTCAGTATAATTTACAGAAAATATACCTTTGTAATCTAAACGAGATAGGTAGATCATAAAAGAGCTACTCAACACATCTACAAAAGATAATTTGTCAAATTTCTTATTGGCTTCTCTAATTATTCCTTTATCTATTCTACCGTTAACAATAAAATATATTTTCTTATCTTCATTCTTCTTATTTTTATCCATATATTACCTTTTATTAGCATTTATGGAACATGGCTCTCATAAGGGACTGAATAACCGAATAGAGAACACTTTCTTTAATGGGAGCCGTGAGAAACCTCTTCTCTGTAAAAGTAAAAAGATATAAAAGAAGCTTCTCTCCAACGACAAGTTTTGACAAAGGCTTTCAACATCTGGGCCGAGGCTACTCAGTTGCTTTGTCCCTAAAATCTCCTCAACAGAACCTCTCCTAACCTTCTTACTTTAATTTGACTATGCCGTTTTTGCAAGGAATGTGTCAATAGCACGCACAGATGACCGAAGTAATTAGCACGCTAGTTGACCGATTCATCACGCTGCCTTCAATTCCATTTTCTCATTTTTCAGGTGTCCTTGAGCATCATAATATCCTAGGCAGCGATTGCCAAAAAACACCCCTAAATCCCCGCTGATATAACGCGCGGTGCGAACGTAATGGGCGCGGAAATCATCTTTGAGAATCTGTAATCGCAAACCTTCATAACTCATAGTATTGTCGTTTTGAACAATCCGCTCTTCTTGATGACAGAGAATCTCATTGAGGTTTCCACCGATCCAGGGAATATAAGCGGATTTTTCATCCTTTGCCTTTACGCAGAATTGCTGATTATGACGAGGTAGATAGACCTTCTTCAAATACTCGTTAGCCGCT
>CAIKLL010000118.1 GCA_903828265.1 uncultured Rickettsiales bacterium | reverse complement strand
TTTTAAAAGTTGTTAAAGAAAAATTCTTGAGTAACAATAAGAGCTCACGCTAAGTGAAAAAAAGCGTGTCGCCAGGTGTTTAGACCACATGACGACACTAACCACAACCAACCTAAACTGGAGGCTGACTATGGCTATGCATAGCTTAGATCATCAATTACAATCTTTGAACATTTCAATTAATTTTTACAATTCTCTTTTTCAATGGATAGAAAAAATACATGCTTTGGTACATGTTGCCATATCGGAACATTTCATTTCATGTGATCACTCAATCATCCATAATTATCTTTTATCACTCGAAGATTCAATATTATCAATGAGAAATGCCTTTGAGACCGAATTTAAGAGCCAAGGAGACACGATAAAAGATTTTTGATGGGTAGATAGCATGTCTAATACAAAACGGCTTAAAAGTGATGTATGGCTCTTAAGTCGTTTTTAGATGATTCTAAAAAATATTAATTTTTTAAATCTAAAAAAGAATATTTTTTATACAACCTTGATTTGGTTTTATAAAAATAAAAAAGCGGTCTTCCAAAATAAGAAATTGTTCTTATGAAAAATTATAAAAATTTTAATTTAGGTTTTTCTAAGCAGCCAATACTAACACGTAGCAGCGTTTGACTACTCACTTACAAAAATAGCTGTTCAGTATCAAGTCTATTTTTTTTATTGTCCTATACCTAAAGTGACAGATTTTTTGAAAATATTATTAATTTTCATTAAGTTAATATTTTAAAAAGGTCGCGTCACTACGGACAATAGAGTCGTAGTGACGCGAAACATTGCATACAACAATAATTTAGCTATAATGTTACATGTAACAAAAAAGGGGTGGTTTATGAATTACAATGTCGCCATGCGTGTTCAAAAATATCGGAAAGCCTTAAGAGATTCAGGTCTTCGGCCTATCCAAATTTGGGTGCCTGATACAAGAAAAACGGACTTTGCGAAAGAATGCAGAAGACAATCTTTGCTTCTTAGAAATGATAAAAGCGAGTATGAGATACTCAAATGGATCGAAAAATCTTCAGACAGAAGTGGGTGGGTATGAAAAGAGGAGATTTAATAACGGTTTCTCTTCCAGGAAATTATGGGAAACCTAGGCCAGCTCTAATTATTCAATCCGATTTATTTAATGTTCATCCTTCCATAACTATCTTGCCGATTACAAGTGAACTACAGGATGCTCCTTTATTTCGTATTTTGGTTGAACCAGATTCTGAGAATGGTTTATGTAACATTTCCCAGATTATGGTTGATAAAACCCATACAATACCTCGAGATAAAGCCAGAGAACCGTTTGGAAGATTAAGCGAAACGCTTATGCTATCTGTTAATCGAGCGTTAGCAGTTTTTTTAGGTTTTGGCTGACAAGATACCATTCAAAATCGGTAAGATTCATAGTCAAAATGACACCACACTACAGACATCTACTGATGTACCATGGTGACGCGACCTATACGTAAAATATCAAGCAAATCTGGTGCATTAAGGTGGTGCGTACTCATTGGTGCGTGATTTTCTTATACCCAAGACCCGCTGTGCCTTGGGGAGCTTTTTGCGAGTAAGGCACAGCGGGGTATGAGGTGATATTTTTTATCATAATAGTCCATCTTTGTGATTCAGAATCAAGCAGATTTTTTTTTGAAGTGCGCGCTTATACGTTGCTTCGCAACGTGTACTCTAATTGTGTAAATTTTATTCTTATTAATATTTATTACTTTGCTTTAT
>CAIKLL010000117.1 GCA_903828265.1 uncultured Rickettsiales bacterium | reverse complement strand
GACCGTATGTTTGTCTCTCCTGATGACGCCGGTGGGGCTACCGCCTCCCGCATCGAAAAGCGGGACCGTCTTATATCAAACGGCGAGAACGGTGTATTCGTTAAATTGCCGACGCATCGTAGTCTGCCAGCACGAAGCAAGCCTTGTCGATCCTCGCTGTCTTCTGCAAGCCACGCTGCAAGCAGGAGTACGTTGCTCGGCAGGGTAAGCGCACGCACATCCGCCACTGCTTATTCCGCAACCTAAGAACATATTTTAACATTTCAAATATCTTTAAAGATTAACGTTCAAAATATTTTTGAATTGTATTTTGAAACAAAAGGAATGCTCAATATCGCAAAAAAAAAAGTGTATTGAGCGTTCGGGCAACTTCTTTAACAAAAGTTTAATTATCTTGTTTCTGAATACAAATCGGAAAAAAAAATCTTCAATTAATTTTCAGTGAATCAATTTTTGCGTTAAACATGTTTTAACCGAGATCATTTTCTAAAATACACCAATATGGATACATAATCTGACGATCGACAAAGAAATAACAAACCAAGTATTACTTGAGAAGTGGTTGAGGAGAAGAGAGTTTGAAAAAATGCCGCTGGCGAAGTCGAGGAATAAACGTGTTCATCGCGACTTGCTTATCTCTCACAACCACAAAACATAGATGGCTTTGTAACGAGTGCAGCCGCTGTCCCAGAGACCCGTGTCGTGATTTATCTGAGGGGCGAACACATGGCTTTTAGAATTTAAATTATTACCTTGTAGTATAGAATCTTTAACAATCCCTTTTGGAATCTGTTTCAAGAACGCTTGTATTATCAACAAATTCCGCACACGACTTGAAATCAAATAAAGGATTATCAAATGAACCACAAAATTCAAGAAAAAGAATTGATAAACAAAGGGGGAGATAGAGATAGAGATAGGAAGACGAAATAGCGAATGCTGGTAGATAAATAATAATGCTTGGTGCGTAGACCAGCGAAGGCGAGCAGCTCGAGAGAAAAAAAAATAAAAAATGCCGCAGTGGATGAGGAGTCGGGAGGGCTCACACTCCCAATGGAGCCACATTCGAGATCAGCGGTGTTGATTTGCTCATTTTGGAGAGCATTCGTGAATTCTCTCAAGCCAAGGAAGAGAGTAGAATCAATAGTGAGATGCGAACTTAGTTTGCAAGTCGCCATTCCCGTCGTTCACCTTACAAGAAAAAACAAAAGCATGCTTAGCTTCAGATGGCGGTTACGTGAGGTTCGAGAAGGGAAAAACAAGATAGAATAGATGTATGCGTTTATTTGGGTAGCTGTGTGAGTTACGATGTTTACAGTGTAGCACGCGCCCTACCAAGATTTATGCGATCTTTTAGACTAGCGTAGATGCCTGCACTGTGGACAGAAAGAGAAAAAGAGAGTTTCAGGCGTGGACGCGGATATTCACAGTCGAAGAAACGGGCGAAATCTCGAGATCGGAAACTAACGCAAATAAAATGCTGCGAATTCTGAAGATTTAAAAAAGAAAAGAAAAATAGTTCGAATTCAAGATCGATTCTTATGCGTTCATTATTGACTTTGTTCTTGTTCTTGTTCAGACGGTACTTTTCTTACAACCTTTGAAAGTACTAGTATGGCCTTCTGCCATTTTTTGGTGCTCCCATTGGTTCAGTCGTACCACGGTATAGCACGGTAGGTCTGGCCTGCATTCTGTACCATGGTAGAGTCCGAAACCAAAATGGCAAAACATGTAAAAAACATGTATCTCGAATCTCGTGATCTGTTGTGACCCTTAATTCATGACGTGCTTTTATGTTTCATCTGCCGCCTTTCTTTACCAACACGGTTTTTCTCTTGCATGGTGGTAGTACTGCTTCTCATCACCTAGATCTTCTTGAGATTATTTGTGGTCACTTTGGGTTTGGGTTTCTACTTTTTTTTTCTCTCGAAACTGTTCCTAAGGCTGTAAGCACTACTCGGGCCCGGCTGCGGGGAGTAATCGGTATTATGACAAAGCCCGGTGATCACTTGACATGAACGATGGCGTAACATTCTCTGCCGTCTCCTGGGTTAGGACCCTGGGATAGGTGGTTGCAGTGTCAAAGAACTGTTTGAAACAAGACCAGGAGAATCTTGACTATCATTTGAAGGCTGCAAGAGCCCTTTAATTTCGTAATGATAAACGTCTTTTGAATGTGATCTAAAGGCAGTTTAACGTTTTACATCTGTGATCTTCAATTAGACACACGTTTAAAATCAGGTCCATGCAGCCCAAGTCGAAGTCTAGCATCGAGAATGTCGCAAATCAACCTACAAAAACTTATGTTACTCTTAATTCCGTAATGATAAACGTCTTTTGAATGCGACCTGAAGGCAGTTTTACGTTTTTCATCTGTGATCTTCAATTAGACACACGTTTAAAACCAGGTCCATGCAGCCCAAGTCGAAGTCTAGCCTCGAGAATGTAACAAATCAACCTCAAAAACTTATGTTTCTCTTAATTCCGTAATGATAAACTTCTTTTAAATGTGATTTAGAGGCAAATTTACGTTTTTCATCTTTGATCTTCAATTAGGCACACGATTAAAATCAGGTCTGCAGCCCAAGTCGAAGTCTAGCCTCGAGAATGTAGCAAATCAACCTCATAAAATTACGTTTCTCTTTCTTCAATAACTCAAATAAGCAGAGAAAAGGAAGCCGGCAAAGCAGACACAAAAAATCATCTATTGGTCAAGACGATTCATAAACAATCGATAAACGGGCTGTCTTGATATTCATTTCGATTGCATTATCTTTTTTAAATTAAGAACGTGTTTGTATTTCTGCATTCTTTGTTTTTGTCCGAGCCGGCAGAAACTCTTATAGCCACTCACTCTTTCAATAAGAGGAAGTCATGGACTCGCGTAGCAGGGATTTTTTTCATAAAATTTTTCGTAAATCATAACTACTTACGGGAAATCGCGAAAATGGCATTTCCTCCCCCCCCGCTCCGCCGCCAGCACTGACGCCCAATCCGGTTCCTTGTTTTTTGTTTCCCTTCACATAGAAGCGGCTTAGTCCAATCATTGTCTTAGGATATAAGCTATTGTGCTTAATTGAAAGTAATATTAAAAGAAAAGAAAAAATGAGCGAGGATATGCGTTCACTGATAGTGATCCGAGTTTTAAAAACCGAAAGAAGAAGGCCTAACAGTTATAATCAGATATTCGCAACATATAAGATGACGAAAAGAGACCAACGGCCCAGGGACTCGCGCTCTCCGAAAGTGCCCATTCAGCTTCAACTCATTGTGCTGCGATTTCATCGAAACCGAGAAATATACGACGATCGGCCATTTCAAGAACCCAGTCACTCTTAAATAATTTTTCGTTAATATAAATCCATTTCGATCGCAATTGGGGATCACCGAAAAGACCCTTTAGTTTTTAAAAGATCAAACTGCTTTCTGTTTTAAAAAAAAATGAACTTTTACATTTTTTTTTTGGGGGGGGGG
>CAIKLL010000116.1 GCA_903828265.1 uncultured Rickettsiales bacterium | reverse complement strand
CAAAATTGTCACTAGGTGATTGCCAACCTGAATATGAAAAAAAGATTAAAGACTTTCCAATTTGATCTTACAATATACCATATGTGTTAACAAATTTTAATCCCGATGTCCCGAATGCCCTCGTTCTTAACACTGGTCCTATTGAGAACATAGGAAATAATCAAAAAGTAGTTGAGATTGTTTCTGACTCAATGATAAATTTTCTTGTAGAAACCTTTAATTTGCGAAAAGCATGGATACAGTCAGGTACAGGTTTATCCCACTTATCTTTTTATTGTTATAAGGATATCCATCAATGCTTTGCCTTAATGCAACAGAAAACAAGCCCCATAACCTTGAAAAGGTTTTTTGATAAAAGCATATTGGTCAAGCCTGATATTGGAACTGAGGGTGATAAGCAAACAAGCAACTTATACCAACCGTACGCTGACCGTTATGTAAAATGTGTTCTGTTCGTAGAAGAAGAATTAAATGGAGTCAAATATACTAAACCATACGATCTAGGAAATTTGGATTGGGATTGTCATAAAACAAATAATCACATATACGGGTTAATCGAAGGCATGAATATCACCGGTAAATATGCTGATCGCCGTATACAGAAATTTGTAGGTGACATATATGAAGCGCAGAAAGAAAATCTGGTTTTACACATGTTAAATGATTTTAAAAACTATGATACCACTTTGAACCGAGTATATTCAGGATCACAAGATTTTGCCAAAGTTGATGAAATATTAGAAGAAGTTAAGCAAAGAGAAAAAAAAGTATTTCAGGAATTTAGTAATAATATAGCAGACTATCATTCAATTGAAAAATATGTAGAAGAACTGCGTAAGAGGGAATGTACATTTCCACCGGAATTTACCGCCCAATGGGCCCCTAGTGACTAGTGACGGTAATTTCATTTTTGTGCAAATTGGTACTCCACAACAACCATAAAATCCAAATCAACATTTTTGGGTCTTCTTCCACACGGGACCGATATAGGATTTGATTAAATATAGCCTGAATGGTATAATTCTGTTATATACTAATTAAAATTGTTTCTATATTTTTGATTATGGCACTTTCTAAATTTCTTGATCCTAAAAATGATGTGGCTTTTCGCAAAGTCTTTGGTTCTGAACAGCATAAGGATATAGTCATTCATTTTATTAATGATATTCTTGAACTTAAAGGTAGCGATCAAATAGAAAATGTTGATTTTTTATCACCTATTCAAGACCCGGCAATTGCCTCTAAAAAGCAAAGTATAGTAGATGTACTTTGTAGTGCTAAGAATGGTGTACAAATCATAGTAGAGATGCAGGTAGCACCTACTAAAGGGTTTGAGAAAAGAGCTCAATATTATGCTGCTAAGGCTTATTCAAGACAGTTAAATAAAGGTAATGAAGAAGACGGTAAGTATCATAACTTAAAAGAAGTGATATTTATTGCCATAGCAAGTTGCATTATTTTTCCTGATAAGAAAGAATATAAATCAGACCACGTTATCCTTGATAAAAACAGCTACGAACATAACTTAAGGGATTTTTATTTTACTTTTATTGAACTTCCTAAGTTTAAGAAAAATAATATAGCTGAACTCAAAACGATAGTAGATAAATGGTGCTATTTTTTCAAACATGCACCAGAAACGAGCGAAGAAGATTTAATAAATATCATAGGTTCTGACTTAATAATAGAAAAAGCCTATAATGCGTTGAATCAATTTAACTGGAGTGAACCCGAACTTCTTGCTTATGACGAAGAAATAAAACGAATACGAGATAATATTGCCGCTATGGATTATCAGTACGACAAAGGAAAAGCCGAAGGTAGAGCTGAGGGTAGAACTGAAGAGAAAATCGAAATCGCCCTGAATTTGCTACATCAGAATTTATCCCTTGACGTAATTTCTTCTGCCACCGGTCTTTCCCACGATGAACTTACTGAGCTTAAAGCCAAGCTATAAGGGGTTCTAGCTCCATCTATCTCTCAAAATCATAATCCTTAGTTTTCTCATTTTGAATAGATTGTTGATTCTGTATTTCTTTACCTATATCAGATCTTGGCTCAATATACCTCATAATTTGCTCATCCTTACTAAGTGCAATAAGGTATTCTGACTTATTACCGCACTTACTACTATCTACCAGCTCAAGATCTTTGCCTTTTAAAATATTACTAAAATCTTTATTTATACTATCTCTAATATTATTGCTAGAGATAGTACTTGTATAGCATGCAAAAGCCTTTATACCTTTATCTTTAAACAATATTAAACCATCTCTTAATTCTTCTGCTTTACCAAAACGCTGCAAATCACCAATAGTTTTTTTAAGCACCACATAATCCGCCATTGTACCATCAAAATCTCTTAGAGTTTTATCGATAATATGCTGATTAGTAACTTTATAATCACCAATCAACATTTTTGAGTCTTCTTCCATACGAGGCCTAATAGGGGTCACGATAGAATTAATCGCTTTGTCACCATTTTCATCCTGTTGCTCACGGGGAGTTGATAATTTTCTTGCTTCTCTTAATTCTAAAAGATATTTCAGACTATCACGCTGCACATCACGTATTGCCTCTTTGGTAAGGTGAGTTTCAAGTTCTTTGCCCAGTTTTTCATGGGTAGCTTTTAAATCAGTTGTATTTTGCAATTCTGTTATTAAACTTTTTTCTCCTTTTTTCCCGCTAACTGCTAATTGCTTCGCAAAATCAAATGTTTTATCTAATATTTCCGGTTTTGTTAACGCTATTTTACCTGCCTCTAGATATTCTTGATTTTCATCGCCTTGTTCTTTAATAGGAGATTTTAGTGACGCATAAGTTTCTTTCAAAAATTCCTGTTCAGCAACCATTATCGGCTTTAACGATTCTAGTTTAAACTTAGATTTCTTCTCCTCTTCAAACTGTTTTAAATTATCAGTAAAATACTTGTTTAAAGCACCGTTTCTAATAGAAGCACAATGCTCTTTTGAGTACTTCTCATCCATACCAACCAAAGATTTGGTTATATCTTCATCGCTTGCCTTGTAACCCAAGCTTCTGGCTTCTTTAATAATTTCCCTGTTATTATTAAAATGATTAGATGCTTGCTCTAAACCTTTTCTTATATGCTCTAATTTTAACTTACCTTGTAATTCACCTTTTCTATAAGAATAAATTATAACCTCTTGTGGTAAATCATATTTTTCAATATAAGCTAAATTGGCTTTGTCATTCTCATCAAGAGTAATAGGCGTAGTCTCTTCCTTCGCCTTAACGTATTCCTGTAATGTTTTTGCGCTATGAGAGGCTATCGCAGGAGCTAACAGGCTATTAATAAGTTTGCTCTCCCCTGCTTTTAATAAATCGTTAAAATCACCCTTCCTATCAGGCTTTACTACCTCTACAAATGCTCCTTTTTCTTCTAGCAACACTTTCGCATTTAGGACTGTCTTACCTGTTATGGAATCAGGCCCGTCATTATCGGCGGCAATGATTATTCTTTCTCCTTCCTTTGGACTATAGTTTTTGATATTATTTATTCCGAGTGAGCATAGTATTCGTATCGGTCTAATACCCTTCTTCTCATCGCCGTGCTCACTCAATGCCTCTTTCACCGATAAAGCAGTCTCAAGTCCTTCGGCTATTATCGTAATATCGGAATTTACCCCTTTGGATACCTCTACAAAAGATCCCGATATTTTGCCGAATGATCGCTTAGGGGCAGGAATATCCGCTTTTGCTCCCGTGTTTTTATCTAATAATATTTGCTGGTAACCGGTAATATCACCGTTGTTATTACGAACAAATGCTACAAGCGCAGGCAAGTAATAATTTCTACCGCTAATATAGACGTTTGCCTCTCTAACATCGTTACCCGCCAAGCAATCAATAGAGCGATGCTCCTGTAAATATCGCAAAGCTATACTACCCTGCTCTAATTTTTGTGATCTTGCGTATAATTTATCTACTTTGGCTTGTTTTTGATGATCTATTAATGCCTTACTTTCAGTATTTAAATCGTTTTGAGCAAAACTAGCATCATACTTTTTAAACTCGCTACTTGCCATTCTATTGCCCATGCCTACTTGCATCCGTAAATAATCTGCCGCTTCTTTAAAATCACAACCCGATCTATTAATTACTAAATCAAACATGTCTCCGCCTACGGAAGCACTAAAGTCGTACCACCTACCGCTCTTTGTCCCGCTAATAGCTACCGATATATTACCGTTTTCGCCGAACCTTAATTCATGCTTACTTGATAACTTATTATTCGGCTTCCCGAGTAGATTGCGTGCTATAGAATCCGCATTACGGCTAACCACCGCCTTTAGCGTGATATGCTGCTCTTGCAGGATAGATTTAGTATCGATCTCTCTTGTAACGTTCTCTATTCTTGCTCCCTTTCCCGTCATACTTTTGATATACATGTTAGAATGCCTTAATATACTCCTCCATTCCGATTTATCGGTATGATTATAGATATTAGTTATAGCCCGATTCCCCGATCTATCGTATATTTGCTCTTTAGCTCCGAAGCTTGCGAGTTCATATGCTAGTTTATTGCGCAAATTTGCCGATTTGTTAAATTTAGCGTATAGTTCCATCCTTGCCGTAGGAGTCAATATGTGTTTTTCCGCTTTTTTATTCCATAATCCTTGTGCATTCTGATCTTTTAGCTTTGCATCTCTGTTAAATTCCCTGCTATTTTTTTGAGTCGTAGTAGATGAACGTGCGCCTAAAATACTACCCCATAACTCCGCTACCATTTCACGCAGTTCCCTATATTCTCTGAGCTTACTATTTTCTTTATACCCCGTATCTTGATCCTCTACGCCTATCCACCTTTCTATATCGTCAAGACTTATCATGCTCTCTGATGCGTAAATGCGCACCCTATCCCAATTATCCTTGGCTTTTACGCTAAGCTTTGCCAGTTCGCTCTTTAATTGCCGGTAATCTTTAAATTTCTCATGCTCGTATAAGTTACACTTGCCTCCCCGCACGTCTTTTTGCATATCGCTCCATAGTAAATACGCCTCCCCGCTTTTTTCTTCTAATTTGAAAACAAGCTCTAATTCGGGATTGTCTTTTAAATCACGGGCGGTTACTTTCCATCTCTCTCCTATTTTCTGATATAATTCCTTATCTTGTAGATATTCACGGGATGTATAAAATATTACTTTGCCTCTATGACGGGTTGCCGCAACGTAAAACTCCTTACTACCTATTTTTGCCCCACGAGTATTTGCTAAATATACATAGCTGTTTTCCACGCCCTTACCCTGCGACCTATTGATAGTTACTACGTAACCTAAATCTAGGCCTTGATAGCAAGTCAAATCCACCGTTCTCTGTTCTTGATCTTCGCACATGACAACAATGCTATTATTTTTACTATCATAAGATTCAATTATGCCTAAACTGCCGTTATAGATTTTACTTCCCCCTATCCCTTTATTAAAATTACTTGCAAATCTTATTTTATCGCCGACGTAAAACTCCTTCGGTTTTAATATATTAGTTAGCATCTGATACTCACTGCCCTTCCGATCTAGTTTTGCAAGTAGTGCATGGGCATCCTCATAAGAGATGGTGTCTTTCTTAAATTGTATAATGTTATTCCCAATAGCAGCTAAGGCCTTGCTAATTACGCTATTTGCAAGAATATCGCCCCTTACCTTGTCGCTTATTTTATCAAAACCGGTAAGCAGAGTAATTTTATCGCCGAGCTTACCGTCTTCCTTTAATATTCTCTGCATTCCGCTATTTAAGTCTTCTACATCGCTATTCTTATAAGCAATAATTAGATGTTTAAAAAGATTACTCGGCTCTAACTTACTTGCAACATTATGTATTAACGACAATTTACTTGAAAACTCCGTCTCGCTTATTACAACAGATCCTTTGTTCTCATAAATTTCTAAACCGCTTTTAATAAACCCTCTAGCAAAATAATTACTTGCTTTTGCATCACCCGGGTTACTTTGCCTGCGTACTTCGCCGAGCACCGCTCCGCCGTCTAAAATCAAGCGACTCATATCGCTTCTATCTATGCTAGAGATTTGCCCCGTATCGCCAACGCTAATGATTTTTGCCCCTTTCTCTATCGCTCTAGTAAATAAAGATTGAAGTAAATACCGAGGAGCCATTGCCGCCTCGTCTACTATTACTACCGTTTTATCCGATAGCTCATATTCGTTTATTCTATTATTACCACTCCTCCCCTTATCTATAGATCTCCATTCTTTATCAAGTTTTGACAAAGTAAATCCGCTATCCATATAATTACCCAAAGACGCCCCGAGCTCCGCAACCGCCGCTCCTTGAAAAGAACTACCGATTACTCTAAATCCCGCCTTTTGATAACTTGCCGCAACTACTTGCAAGATAGTAGTCTTACCGGTTCCCGCCTTACCGATTAATGCCCCGTAAGCACCGGGTTGTACCAAATATGTAGCGGCTTCTTTTTGCTCCTTAGATAATTTGTAACCTTGTTTTTTTTCTTGATACTCTATTACCGAATATATATTTTGCTCAGGCCTTTTTTTAAACAGCTGCGCCACAAAAGACGCCTCCCCGCCGAAATTACTTTTAAATAGCTTCTCCCGAGCTTCAATAATATTTTCCTCTGCCGATAAATCCGCTTGGCTAATATAGGCATCTCGCCCCAAAACATAAGAACCTAGATTCTCTAGATTAAATAACGACAGGAGCCCTTGATCTAAATCTTTATTGCCCAAACTCTTTGCAAGAGATGCAAGCGTATCTCCGCTTTTAAGATTACTAGGTACGTTATGACCGATAAAAAGAGACCTATCGTTCCAAGCTAGTGTCTCCGACACCATTGCCTCTATTATATCCCCTTTTATTCCGACCCGAGACATAAGCCATTTATAGTCATTCTCGTTTTCTATAATTCTAGTTGCAAGTAAACTCCTCTCGTCCCGTAGTTCCTTGATAAATAATTTATCCTCGGGCAATTGTTCTTCGCTGCTATTTAAAGCATATTCCCGCAACCGATGGGCAACTTCTAAAAACTGACCGAAATAAGCGGCTTTTTCGATCAAAGAATCCGCGCTTTCTTGATTTATTAATTCTTTCATCACATGCAGTACCTGATGATCATCGCCGCATTTTTCTTTTACCGCCGACTTTAATTCCTCCAAGGTAAATACGGTCTTATTTTGCACTAGTACCTTTAACAGCTCATGTGGATCTTCCAGTAAACGTGCGGCGTTTTTAGATAATATCTCGTTATTTTCTAAAACGATTCTTGAGTTATCGATGAATTTAGATGCCCACCAACCTCTATGTTTTGTCGGCTCTATCTCTATTCCTTGCTCTAGATACGATCTATGGTCTATTGCAAAATTATATCCTTTTTCCGCAGCATAATCATTGGTAATATCCGCTATTTGTTTTCTGATGGCTTTTATATCGGAAGCTTCAAAATATATTTTCCTCTTACTAAACTCTCCGTCTATTACTGGTCGAAAATTAGCAACATAATGCACGTGAGGATTATTCTTTATATCATGAATTGCGTACTGAACTATAAGATTACGAGAACCGAATATTTCTTTAGCTATACGATCGGATAATTCTTTTTTTTCGGGCAACGTCATCTCCAGCGGAAGAGAACATTCCATTTTAAATGCCGTTACCGCCTTTGCCAAAAACCTCTCCTTTGCTGCTAAACTTTTTGCTTTTTTTATCGGATCATCGTATTTGCCGTAACGCTCTTCTGCTATCTTATCTTCAAATTCTTCAACTGCATTCCACAGTTTTTCGGTGCTATTTAAATACTCTGCTCCTTGTGGGAGGATAATATTTTTATAAACTACCTCTGCCGCCTTATTCCTGTAATCAAAACTAGTATTTGTTCTAAAATCCGTAACTTTTTCTCCGCATATATACGCAGCATGAGAGCAACTACTGTTTGTACTTGCCCTTGAAATATAGTTAGCATGAGCGTGATATAATGCCATTATTATGTGCGGATATTATTTATTTTTAATTCTCGTGTTTGAGTATAACTGTCTGCAAGACCGCATGCAACTTTTTTAAAAGTTCTTTAAGTGCGCATTTAGAAAATTGGCATTTTCTTGCATGACTATTGTGCTTACGCTTTTTTATTTTATTTTTTCTTTTTATGATAACTATCTTGTAATAATACTTGATATTCTTATGTAACATGATATTCTTTTTATTGTGTGATAATTTTTCTTCTAAAGAAAATATTTGAGATTCAACATATGGCAATAAGTACCTCGCAGAAACTTCTGCACTTACAAAAAAGAAAAGAGCAACTGGACAGAGAAATATGCGGGCTCAAAGAAAAGAATATGTTGATACTTGCAAGTAGCCTAACTACTATCGGTGAGCTTGAAAACATTGATATGAATGTTATTTTAGGAGTTGTATTAAAAGCGATTAAAGATATAAAAGACGACGAAAAAGAGGTACTGCGAAATAGCGGTCATTCCTTTCTTAAAAAATATAAAACTAGAATTTCTGCCCATAACAAAACAGATTCAAAAAAAGAATAAAACGCTTAAAAAAATATCTATGATAAATACTCGCCAAAAGAAATTTGATAATGATTTTAGAAAAGCCCAAACCAGAACTAAAATTCAACTCGGCGGCTTGCTTATGAAATCGGGACTAACAGATTTTTTAAATATTAATAGCGGAGACGATTTACAACTAGATAGCGATAAAAAAGATCAGGCTTACATCTTACTCGGTATTTTAGCCGACTGCTGCAATAATATAAAATCCGAAAAATCGCTACTACATTTTTTAAGTAGAGGTAAAACTATCGCTAATTCTTAAATCAAGTAGTAATTAACTAATTTAAATTGATAGATTAAGATTATGAGTATAAATAAATTTGATTTTATAGAATATTCTGCCGCAAGGTACGGGATTGATTTTTCTACCGCCGAAACTTTTGTCGATATGTTTATAAGTAGCCTATCTGAATTATTAAATGCAGGGCAATCCGTAGAAATTGACGGCATAGGTAAGTTTGAAAAATTACCCCTCTTCCCTAGCGGTATTAATCACAAGAATAATATTGCGCTAGCAAGAGCGGCTAAAAAGTCTCTGCTACATTTCCAAGCAAGCGATTACTTGCTTGGATAAATTACTTTATTTTGGTGTTTTATTTAGTTCTAGTAAATAATTAGATGCACTTTGCGCAAGTGACGCGGCGTTAAATATTGCCCTTTTATCCGATTTAAGGACTTTAAGCCAGCTTGCTATATACGGGGCGTGGTCTTCTCTTGCGTCAGGATTAATACCGAGTAATGAGCATAAAAAGGCTGCCCCAAGCTCTGCAACTAGTTCTTCCATGGCATAGCCGCTATCGCCGAAACGTTTACCCCCTAGATTGCGGTTAAGCCTCTCCTTGCTCCCACTCCAATGAGTAAGCTCATGGCATAAAGTACTATAATACGCATTACTGTTTTTAAAAAGCTTCATTTCCGGCATTTGTATATGGTCGCTGCTTTCCCTATAATATGCCCTTATCCCTCCGTGTTTGATATTTGCTTTCGTATTTTTGACAAATTCCTCTAGTCTAGGTAATTTTTCTAATTCTTTTATATTATTTTCTGTGGATAAATCCTTGTAATATTTTTCCTGTAATCCGTCTATTTGATTTGCGTTAAATACCTTGTAGGATTTCATGAATTTTTTATAAATCGGGTTTTGCTCTTGATTTTCCACTAAATTTTGACCGCTTCTCCCTTTTTGTTCGTCTTTTTCTTCATTGTTACCCGGAGTACAAGAGCTAGCATAAAATATCGTTGCCGCTTTTTCTCCTTTCTTAATATTACCGCCTAGTAGTTTTGCTTGTTTAAACGTCATCCAGTAAGGAGAATTATAACCACCATCGCTTGCTGCTTGCCATAATATTAGCGTATTAATCCCTTGATAGAGCCTATTATTGTGACGCATAGGAATAGGTAATATTCCGCCGTTCCAAGGCTGTACCCACGGTCTTGTATTATTTTCCAATGCTGCAATTATTTTATTTGTTACCTCTTTGTAGAAGTCTCCTCTTTCTTTATTTTCCATATTAACCTCAAGTTTATAAGTTAAAATTTGTAGCTACTATAGCTACTTACTTATGAAAGCAAAGCTTTCATCCTTGAGGAGGCAAAAAGCGAAGCAAGTAAGATAAGTCAAGGGCAAAGAGCGTAAGCGTCCCTTTACTTATCTTACTTTGCGCAGCTATAACTTTTAGTTAGTAAAATAATACCATTAAATCTTTGCTCGGCTAGAGGATCGGGTTTTATATTTAACTTCTAATTGAAAACGGCTAGTTTCGGCACGGTAGTAAAAATCATTTTGAGTTTGTCTCGTAAATTACCGCTTTCTTTGCAGGTTATACCCATACGCTCATACATTCTGACTATATCAAGCTCTCCTAAAATATTATCGGGATTATTGATAAAGTATTCATTCATCGGTTTATTGTATTTGCCTATATTGATATTTGCAGTTTCTTCCCACTCTACTTTCGTATCCGATTTTTGCAAAAAAACTATATCTACCGTTATCTTAGCACCCGCAAATAGATTATCGGGTAATCTATAGGCCGCGAGTAAATTTACCCCGCTTGCAGCTATTATATTCCTTGCATGGTCTTTGACATTATCTAAAAAAAATTGCGGGAGTACCATTGCTATAATACCCTTTTCCTTTAATAGCCTTGCTGATTTTGCAACAAAGAAATGATGTACGGCAAGGTGCGATAAATCCTTGTAATAAATATCTTCTAATATTTGACTGCTATAGGGCGGATTGGATATTATTAAATCGTATTTTCTATCGCCGTAATTTATACTCTCAAATCCTATGCGGTTAATATTTAAATCTTCATATTTAGCTACTAGTATTTCACAGGTTAATAAATCCGTTTCTACTAAATCTATGATACTATCAAGGTATAGTGATTTTGGCATATTATCTAAAAAAGTACCTATTCCCGCCGCAGGTTCAAGTACCTTTCCTCCTTTAAAACCTAAACGGCTTATTATTGACCAAATAAACTTGATGAGTAATTCCGGCGTATAATATGCACTATTAGTACTTTGCTTGATTGATGTTATTTTTGCGTCCGATAAATATTTTTTTAATTCTTTATAGACGGACGGGGTATAGATTGCCGCGCGTAAACCGCCCCACCCCGTATATTGATTTAAAATCTTTATTTTCTCTTCTTTAGACATATTAAGCTCGTTATTTGCCAATAATTGTAATACCTGCAAATTTTTTTCTACTCTTTCCTTGATCATTTCTTCTTTTTTCATTACACTAATCCCTGTATTTTAATTTTAATTATTATACCTCTGTTTTATGAACTAAATTAGTTAAAGGACTTAAATTATAAGTCCTCTAACTAGTTGATTTATTTTAAGAAACCATACTCATTACTTTTTGCGTTAAAGATTTGCCGACAACGGCTGCAAAATGCTCGGGATCGGTAAATAATAAACTTGCCTCGTCTATGCTATTATCGGTTAAAGCCTGATACGCATCTAATTTAGGATATAAACGCTCAGTCCATATTTTTAAAAAAGTTCCGCTAGGCAAAATAAGAACATTGATAAAATCCTTGCAGCTACGATATAAACTATTATTGTTAATTCTAATATTCGGGGTTGTAAGCGGAATTAACCCGCATTCTAGCGCTATATCGGGGTTAAATATTAACGGCTCAAAATAAAAACATTTTCCCTGGTAGAGTAGGCTGCCAACGAGTTGCTTCTACTATTGAGTAGAAGTACTTTTCCAACAACCCCTCTCCGAACTACGCATGACCGTTTCCGTATCACGTAGCTCTCCAGTAATCCATTAAGCTGAAAGTTTTCTTCCATT
>CAIKLL010000115.1 GCA_903828265.1 uncultured Rickettsiales bacterium | reverse complement strand
ATGGTTGGTTTGGAGTAAGCGATATATGTTCTCTCTATCGTAGAGAGTAATTCTGTGGTATTTTGTCATTAGCAACACTGGCTTTGTATTTTTGAATGAATTCAAATATACAGTGTTGCGCTAGATTATTAAACTGGCCAGTAGTTAATAACAATTTACAAATATTACCTAGAATGAAGGAGAGGACGTTATGCAATAAATAAAGAGAGGATATTATGAAAAACGCACAAGACGAAGGTTTAAAACCTCAACCAGTTTCAGAAGTCATACAAAAGCAGGAAAATAGCAGTTCGGTTTCTTCTGCAAGTAGCAAAGATGTTTCTGCTCCTGTTAGCAGCGCTGTACCAAAAGAAGTACCTAACTTGGCTGTTGAAAGTAGCGATAAGGTTAAGCCTGTTCCAGCAGTAGAAGTAAAACCTATAGTTAGCCAGGAACCCCAAGATAATCTCCCGCAGGTACAACCCCCACTAGTTAATGAAGATACTGTAAAAGCCGTATCCGCTGTAGAAGTCTTACCAAAACCGGAGGATAGAGAGCAGCCTTTATCGCAAAGTGATCGAGAAATAGAGCCTACTCTTGATCAGGTAGTGTTAAAAGAAATCTCTGCCTTAGTTACAGAAGGTAACGATAGAATTAATCATGTAGCCGAAAACGGTATATTACTATTAGGTAAAACCGGTTCAGGAAAAAGTACCTTGGCCCATGTTTTAGCAGGAAGAAAACTGCAGTCTATATTTGATGATGAAATAGGGGAATTTATCATAGATACATTACAGCCTATTAAAGGTATAAAAATCATTCACGATAAAGCTATAGTAGAGCAACCTGATACTAGTGAAATTAGAATTGGCCACAGTCCACTATCCGAAACTACTATACCTAACAAAATAACAATCGGTCATAATTCGGCTTTTGAAACTACCATACCTAATAAATGTAAAGTGCAAGATGCTTTAGTCTGGGATTGTCCAGGTTTTAAAGATACTGCCGGGATAGCTCAGGAAATAGCAAACGGCTTCTATATTAAAAAACTTTTCCAAAATACTAAACAGTTAAAATTTGTTCTGGTAGTATCCGAAGCATCATTTTCTGATAAAAGCTTAGATTTTATCGATATAGCGAATCAATTTGCTAGAATGTTTAAAGATATTGAAGTAGTAAGGGGGAGTGTGGCTTTAGTAGTAACTCATACCAGTCCAGGTAAGAAAGTAGAACATATTGAAAATCTTATTAATAGGATCCTAGCACAAAAATCCGCCCTTACCGAAAAATATACTGCCACTACCGAAAAAATATTAAAATATTTAACAGATTCCTTACATATTTTCTATAAACCTTCAACCGAAGGGGAAATATCGGTAAATTATGATTTCTTTGCCAAAATTAACTTATCTACTTCATATACAAGTCATTTAGCGGATTCAATTAACGTATCGATTTCATCTCAGTCAAAAAGTTATGCAGATAGTTTACTCGTTACGGCAGGAAGCAATTTTAAAAAATTGTTAGTATTATTGTGCAAGCAATTACTGAGTCAGAGCGCTATATAGAAGGAGATGATAGCGCATTTACTAGCTTTTATAAAGAGATTAGCAAGCTTTTGCCGCAATCAATAGAATATGAACCGCTAATTCGTTTACCGGAGCATAATAAATCAGAACATTTTGTTAATTTATCTTATATGCGCAGCCTGCAGGATGTTCTAAGCAGTAAAGTTGATTCGTTTGACGCCGGTTTAGAAATACTACACAACATATTACGGGTATTTGAGGAATTTGCTAGCAGCGATAATAAAGTACAGCTTAAAAAATATATTCAGGAATATGATTATGCGCTTAAACAGCAAATAGATTATCTAAAGCTCTTTAGCCAACTTTGTGATAAGGAAATGCCAGAATTTTTTGAAATGTTAAGAGGTAAAATAGCAGAATGTAAAGGGAAAATTGATATCAATTTTGAAAAAGCAGTAAAATCAATGGTTCTAGAACCGGATCAAGTGATTTCATATTATCAAACTGCTATCGAGTATCTTGATATGTATAAAAATGACCCTGAATGTATAAAAAATAAAGCGAAAGCTTATTATCATCTAGGCCTAATATATGACGAAGAACGTGATAGCTGGCAGGCATTACAGTATTATTTCAAGGCTATAGAACTAGATAAAGAATTAACGCCGGTTTATACCAAAGTAGGGGATTTATTTTTTTCTAAAGGAAAATACGAGATTGCTATTGATTATTACACAGCAGTTAAACATGATTTTAAGATAAAAGCCTGTATTAAGAAATTAATTGCGCAAAATCCTGAAAATCCTGATCTTATGATGAAGATAGCGGAATATTTCAGCTCAATAGAGCTTAATGAGAAAGCCATTAAATACTATCAATATGCGCAGAGTTTAACTCAAGATGAGCAAATAAAATCTAAGGCTTTAGTAGCAATAGGAAATATCCTGAAGAAAGATAAGGCTAAACAGGGGGATGAATATATCAAAAATGCAGCAGAGCATAATTATTTTAATTATGCGAATTTTAATCAGGAAGAACTACTAGGAAAATACTCTCCGCTGCTCGAGGAGCTTAATAAAAACAATGATATTGCTATAATTGGAGTAGATTCTTATCTGATGGTTCCGGAAAGTGAGTATAGCACGCATTAGCCGGGGTTTTTATAAGTATGAAACATTTATGAGATTATCTTACGATTTTTATAAGAGAAACGTAGTGGAAGTTGCTAGAGACTTAATTGGCAAAAATTTAGTTTCTGGTAACTTCCAAGGTATTATTACTGAAACCGAAGCCTATAGAGGTAGCGATGATGAGGCCTCCCATGCTTATAAAGGTATGA
Organism: uncultured Rickettsiales bacterium; assembly: GCA_903828265.1. Classification (GTDB taxonomy): domain Bacteria; phylum Pseudomonadota; class Alphaproteobacteria; order Rickettsiales; family Rickettsiaceae; genus Megaera. The sequence goes on along the minus strand of CAIKLL010000115.1, from coordinate 1,764 downwards.
GTAACAGGAGTGCTATCATGTTTGGCCCGCCCGGACATTTGTATGTATATATGATATACGGGATGTATTACTGCATTAATGTTGTCACAGAAGAGGTAGGCCATCCAAGCGCCGTATTAATTCGAGGGTTGAGGTTACCGGATGTCCATCTTGACGGGCCAGGAAAGATATGCCGCTATCTTGGTATTACCACCAGGGATAACGGTATTAACTTAGTAAGTAATGATAATCTTTATTTAACGCAAGGGATAAATATTGAAAAGATTAATATCACCACCCGTATAGGCATTAATAAAGCAATCGATAAACCTTGGCGTTTTGTAGCTAATATTGCTTCTTTGTAACCATTCTTAATTTTAAATATTTATTCAAAAGTACAAGATACCCGTAAAGGCATTACCTTATATCAAAATCAAAATAAGTATCAGGAAACGGTTCATTTTCTAACGTATAGTGCCACCATTCTTTCGGATAACTATTAAAACCGTGTTTTGACAATACGAAATGCATGTAGTTACGTCTGATTAAATACTCTTCCTCAATTAGATCGGTTTTATGATGAGAAGCTGGGCCAAAAAGATCGAAGCTGGTATACATATCAACTGTTCCATCATCTAAAAAAGGTACAATATCGTTATTTCTAAGTTTTCGTTTGCTGAATTTAACTGGATGAAGCTTATTGCCTAGCGTGATAATAGATATATCGACTGTACTGCCTCGAGTATGGCTAGATTTATCAAAAATATAACCTAATTTAAAAATATCTCCTTTATTTATACCGGGATAATATCTCTCCTTAGCTTTCTGATCATTACTATCTCTACTCCACATTACAAAAGAATCTACCGCTTTTTGTGGTCGATAAGCGTCGTAAACCACTATAGAATAACCATCTTTTAGGAAATCTTTTTGGGCAGCTGACAAAGCTTTTGCCGCCTCTTTAGTCAGTATTGCTCTATTAGCTTTATACCCTACTACTTGAAACCCCAGAAAATTTTCATCATAAGTATAGCGTAAATCTTGTGTAATACTACTATCTACTTCATCAAGATAAACAAACTTTTGTGGTAGAAGCATAAGAACTAGAGATAAGTTATAAAACTAAAAAATATTTTATACCATCTATTGATAGAGCAAATAAGTAATTCTAACGGAGCCAGTTTTCGAACACAATAAACTTATTCCGGTTGTTGCATATAAGCCTTTTTCGGCAAAAAAATTTATAACTTTTTTGCAGTTATATGTACACTCTTGATTTTCTGTAGCTAAAGCTCCTATTCCCAAATATAGTTTTTTAAATTTTGCTCATCAGAACCTGTTAAATCCTTTTTAATTTCTTTTATTACAAGATCTATAGCACCTTTAGTTAGCATTGAGCGCAAACTCCCCAGAAAATTTGGAGGAGCAATTAATACTAGTTTCTGAAGCTCATGAGCGATAACACCGTTATTTAATAAACTAGCAATATGTCGGGCAAAGTCTTTTTTGGCCTTAGCGTGAAGGTCAACCTTTGCTTCCGGTCTATTTCTTTCAAATATTCCGTGTGGTTTCTTACTCCCTAAATCATAGCTGTGTATTCTAGCTGTTTCCGAGCTTAGGGTTAAATTATGTTTATTCACATCGCTTGCATAAATACGGGCTTTGGAGCCGTCTGACACTAAAACATAAGTTACTTTGTAATTATTATTTAACATGACTTATAAGATAACTTTAATTAAATGATTTTATTTAAGGGTTATACTTATATTATATATTTTATAATAT
>CAIKLL010000114.1 GCA_903828265.1 uncultured Rickettsiales bacterium | reverse complement strand
TATGGTTGGTTTGGAGTAAGCGATATATGTTCTCTCTATCGTAGAGAGTAATTCTGTGGTATTTTGTCATTAGCAACACTGGCTTTGTATTTTTGAATGAATTCAAATATACAGTGTTGCGCTAGATTATTAAACTGGCCTGCATTTAATTTTTTAATTAAAGATAAAACACAAAAAGGAATATATAATTTAACATCTCCTAACCCAGTTACTAATTATAGATTTACCAAAGAGCTTGGTAAAATGATAAATCGACCAACTGCCTTAACTATACCAAAGTTTGTAATCAAAATGATTTTCGGAGAAATGGGAGATAAGCTATTGTTAAATGGATCAGCGGTATATCCAAAAAAATTATTAGATAGTGGTTATGAATTCCAATTTAAAACTATAAGGCATCATTAGAAAATATATTAAAGTAAAATAGATAAAATGAAGGTTGCTATTATTGGAGCCAGTAGATCAATTGGAAAAGCTTTTGTAGAACATTTTTTAAAAAGTTGGGAAACGAAAAAGCTATATTTATTCTCACGATCAGATATTAACTTTGATGATGTAAGGGTAATTAATCATTTTATTGATATTGAAGATGAACACTCTATAGAAAAAGCAGCAAGAGAGATTCCTGATAATGATTATCTCGATTATACTATTATTACTACTGGGGTTTTATTTACCCATAATATTACTCCAGAAAAATCGATAAAAGATCTAAGTTATGAAAAGTTTAATAAACTGTATGCAGTAAATACTATTGGCCCTGCATTAATAGCAAAACATTTTATACAAAAATTAAGCAAAGATAGTAAGTCAATTTTTGCAGTACTGTCAGCAAGAGTTGGTAGTATTTCTGATAATATTTTAGGTGGTTGGTATTCTTATAGGTGTTCTAAGTCAGCATTAAATATGCTAATAAAAAACCTTAGTATTGAAATGAGACGCAGAAATCCTAACCTGATTGCAGTGAGCTTACATCCAGGAACTGTAAAAAGTAAATTATCCGAACCCTTTTCTTCAGCAAGTTCACACAATAGCAATAATATATTTACCGCCGATTATTCAGTATCAAAAATGATTAATGTACTTGAAAATTTAACGACTGAAGATTCTGTTAAATTATTTGCTTGGGATGGAAAAGAAATAGATTTTTAGAGCTATGAAAAAATTGATTTGCTGGTTTCGCTGTGATTTAAGGACTCATGATAACCCTGCTTTATATAATGCCGCCAAGGAAGGTTTAGTTCTACCAATATATATTTTGAATGGTGATAGCCTGAGTGAACGGCCAATAGGATGCGCTAGTAAAGTATGGCTACATCATTCTCTTGTAGATTTGAATAAAAAACTTGCAAATAATTTAATTGTTAGAAAATGCAATCCTATTGAAATTTTAGCGGAATTAGTGAATTTTCATAAAATAGATAATATCTACTGGAATAGGTGTTATGAACAATGGCAACTAGATCGTGATAAAAAAATCAAAAAGATTTTTGAAGATAAGAACATAAAAGTTAAAAGCTATAATGCATCACTGCTATGGGAGCCATGGAATATTCTAAAGAATGACGGAACACCTTATAAAGTATTTACGCCTTTCTATAGAAAGGGTTGTCTAGGTAATGATGAACCGAGAATTCCTTTACCCAAACCAGCAGGAATATCTTATGTTAAAAATAATAATTCTACTAATATTAGAGATCTTAAGCTATTACCTGAAGTTCAGTGGAATAAGAAATTTAACAAATACTGGAATATTGGCGAGGATGCGGCATATAAAAGATTGGATGATTTTTTAGAATCTGGTCTAAAAGGTTATAAAGAAGGTAGAAATTTTCCGTATAAGGATAATACACCTTATCTATCACCTTACTTACACTTTGGTGAAATTTCTCCAAATTATATTTGGCATAAAGTTATCTCTCAAGAAAATAAAGGATATATACAAGATATAGATCATTTTTGCAGTGAGTTAGGGTGGAGAAAATTCTCCTATTACTTATTATATCATTTTCCATATTTACCGAAACAGAATTTAAACAGGAACTTTGATATTTTCCCCTGGCGTGAAAATAAAATAATATTAAAACTATGGCAGAGAGGAGAAACCGGTGTACCGATTGTCGACGCCGGTATTAGGCAGTTGTAGAAAATGGGGTATATGCATAATCGCATGCGAATGATTGTTGGATCTTTCTTAGTCAAAAACTTACTGTTGCACTGGAATTACGAAGAAAAATGGTTTTGGGATTGCTTAGTTGACGCTGATCTTGCGAATAACTCTGCAAGCTGGCAATGGATTGCTAGTTGCGGAGCAGATGCAGCGCCGTATTTTCGCATTTTTAATCCAGTTACTCAAGGTCAAAAATTTGATCCAGAAGGCAGCTATACTAGAAAATTTGTTCCTGAACTTAAAAATCTTCCAAATGAATATTTATTCAACCCATGGGAAGCGCCAGAACATATACTTAGCAAGGCTGGAATAAATCTAGGAATAGATTATCCAAGGCCTATAGTCAACTTAAAAGAATCACGTGATCGTGCTTTAATATCCTTTGCATCATTAAAAAACAAGACCCCATGAAAAATTTAAGAATTATATTGTATGATCAATTAAGCCATGAAATATCATCTTTATCAGATATTGATAAAGATGAAGATATAGTCCTTATGGTTGAGCTCCATTCGGAATTTACTCATGTAAAACATCATAAAAAGAAGATAGCATTTCTTTTATCTGCGATGCGGCATTTTGCCAAAGAGCTTAAGGATTCAGGTGTCAATCTCCGCTATGTAAAAATAGATGATCAAAATAATAAAAATTCTTTAAAGGATCAAATAAAAGAAGTTATAGAAAAATATTCAGTAAAAAAGGTAATAGTAACATTCCCTTCAGAATATAGAATTTTGCAAGAGATAAAAAGCTGGAAAAATATAATCAATATTCCGATTGAAATACGAGAAGATAATCGTTTTTTATGTACACCAAACGAATTCAGTAAATGGGCAGGTGAAAAAAAACAACTGAGGATGGAATTTTTTTATCGTGAAATGCGAAAAAAGCATAATATTTTGATGAATGGTGATGAACCAGAAGGAGGAAAGTGGAATTATGATAATGAAAATCGTAAATTACCACCTAAGGATCTCAATATCCCAGCAAATTATAAGATAAAGCAAGATCAAATAACAATGGAAGTTATTAAATTAGTAAATGAACACTTCTTTGACCATTTTGGTGATCTAGAACCATTCTTTTTTGCAGTTACACGAGATGACGCAAGATTAGTACTAATCGATTTTATTGAAAAGAGACTCAAAAAATTTGGTGATTATCAAGACGCTATGATAGAAAATGAACCTTGGATGTTTCATTCACATTTAAGCTTTTATCTGAATTGTGGCCTCCTTACCCCGATAGAATGTGTAAAGGCAGCAGAGTATGCATATCATAGAAAAAGTCTCCCTATAAACTCTGTTGAAGGCTTTATCAGGCAAATTATAGGATGGCGTGAGTATATAAGAGGAATCTACTGGCATAGGATGCCTAGCTATAAAAACGAGAATTTTTTTGGGGCTAATCGTAAGTTACCAAGTTTTTTTTGGGAAGCGGATTCAAAGATGAACTGTGTTGATCAATGCGTTAAAGAAACAAAAAAACATGCATACGCACATCATATTCAAAGATTAATGGTGCTGGGTAATTTTGCACTTCTAGCCGGAATTCATCCAAACGAAGTCAATGAATGGTATCTGATTGTATACGCCGATGCATACGAGTGGGTAGAACTACCGAACGTAACGGGCATGATATTATTTGCAGACGGAGGGTATCTTGCAAGTAAACCCTACGCAGCAGGTGGCTCTTATATTAAAAAAATGTCTAATTATTGTACAAATTGTTCTTTCAAAATAAATATTAAAAATGGTAGCGAAGCCTGTCCGTTTAATTATTTATACTGGAATTTTCTGGTGTGCAACCGAAGCAAGTTAGAAAGAAATCATAGGATATCTATGATGTATAAAACATATGATAAAATGAGTAGCTCACAAAAAGAGGCAATAGCGTCTGATTCTAGAAAGTTTTTAAACGGCATAAAATATGACTATTAAAAAACAGGATATTGCTATAATCGGCTCCAGTATATCAGGTTTATCTATTGGCCATATGCTTAATCACATAGCTAATGTAAAAATTTTTGAAAAATCAAGAGGGGTAGAAGGTAGAATAGCTACGCGTTATTGATCCTGTATTAGTTTTCTGGACACAAAATGTGTTAAAATAAAGAGAGAACTAATATGAAAAAGAAAATCGAAAAATACAGTTCTGAATTCAGGAAAGAAGCTGTTAGACTAGCATTACAAACCGAGCAACCAAAAGCTGTTATAGCAGATGAACTCGGTATAAACAGGAATACTTTATATACTTGGATACAAAAAGCAATGCAAGAAAGAGTAGATTTACCAAAAACTAAAAACCAGAATATTAGCGTTAAATATCAAAACTTTGAAGAAGAGAATCGAACTCTGCGAGCTAAAATAAAAAGGATAGAGCAGGAGCGTGATATATAAAAAAAAGCCGCAGCATATTTTGCAAGCCAAGATCTGTAAGATACGCTTTTATCAAGAAACATGGAGCCTGCTATCCGATAAGGCTCCTTTATGAGATTCTTGGCATTTGTAAATCAGGATACTATAACTGGCTTAATCTTCCGGTAGGTAAAAGAGAGAAGAAACAAAATGAATTACGGCAAATGATAAAGATTATATTTAACGAACATAAATCTAGATATGGCTCTACTCGTATTTTTCATGAATTGAAAGCAAGAGGCATTCCGTGTACCAGAGCAAAAATAGCAGAGCTCATGAATGATATGAATTTGATAGCTAAAGCTAGAAAGAAATACAAAGTTACTACTGATTCGAATCATAACAAACAGGTTGCTCCTAATCTACTAGAGCAGGATTTTAGAGCTACAGAACCTAATGAAAAATGGGTTTCTGATATTACATATATTCCAACTAGCGAAGGGTGGCTATACCTCTGCGTATTTATTGATCTATTCTCTAGATCGGTGATTGGTTGGTCAATGAGCAGTAGGCTTAAATCCAACATGCTTACTGATGCGCTAACAATGGCGCTATTTAAGCGTAAATTTCCGAGTAAGGTAATTGTTCACTCCGATCGCGGTTCTCAATATTGCAGCGATAAATACCAAAAATTATTGAAGACCAACAGCCTAATATGTAGTATGAGCGCTACAGGTTGCTGCTATTACCCCCTGAACGCAATTGACACATTTTCCATAAGTCGTATTATTTCCTTGAATGATCATCCAATTTATAGTGATGGTCGTAGGTTTGCTGTATATCGTTGGGGAATTTCCTCAAAGCTTGATATATTAAAGGAAAATGGGGTATGCAAGGTAAAAGGAAAAAGTCAAAATGGAAGGTTAGTACCCAAAGTATCTATATCTTTGGACGAGAACAACGACTGCAATCAGCATATGAAATTATCCTATCAACTGAAAGAATTAAGCTAGAGCAAAAAGATGACATTAAATTTAAAACTTTTAAAAATAGGATTGTACGCTAGGGTCTCAAGTGAAAAGCAAGCTCAAGAAAAAACTATTAATTCTCAAATAGCGAAATAGCGAGTATTGTAGAGTATACAAATTCTTTAGAACGCCAGTTTAGGATAAAAGGGGATAAGAATTGGTTAAATCATCAAGTTTTAAGGAGGATTTTTTAATAGCATAACCAGTAAGACAAGCTAAGACATGCACAAGAAAATTAACAGGCGACCTGTGCCTTGAATGTTCTA
>CAIKLL010000113.1 GCA_903828265.1 uncultured Rickettsiales bacterium | reverse complement strand
TAGAACATTCAAGGCACAGGTCGCCTGTTAATTTTCTTGTGCATGTCTTAGCTTGTCTTACTGGTTATGCTATTAAAAAATCCTCCTTAAAACTTGATGATTTAACCAATTCTTATCCCCTTTTATCCTAAACTGGCGTTGATATACTGTTATTTTAATTTAGATGCTAAAAAATATAAAATTTTTAACCTTAAGTTGTATAATTTTGCAGGAATTATTACAAAACTTCTATAAAAGTCAAGTTAAACCTTAAGTTTAATTATACCTTTAAAAGTTATTTTATAGTTAATTGATATTAAAATCTGAAAGCGTCTAATTGTAGGATATCATTACTATCAAGATATAGTTTTTCAGGTAGAGAAATTTTGGCTAAAAAGCCATTTTCAGTAGGGTAGAAAATTGATATTAAACTGTTTGCTTTTTCTGAATTATTTTTATTGCTTAAAATATTTATCAACTTTGTTAATTCATTTGTATTTTTAGGGTATAATTTGAGATCATAGGTTATATTCTGCATAATATCTTCAATGGAAGAGAAGCTTTTAGCAGTTATTTTAGCTCCGCCTTTATCAATGAAAACATCACAGGTAACTACTACGGATTCCTTTAAATTCATTAAGTGCGCATAATCTCGCATAATTTCTTCGTTGTATACGGTAATTTCTATTATACCGTGAGGATCAGAGAGCATTATAGTTACAAATCGCCCGCGTTGAGACATCCGAGAGTCTTTTTTAATTATTACTCCGGCAAGTTTTAAAAGGTAAGAGCCTTCTGCTAACTCGTGTTTTACATAAATTGAATTTTTTATGCCATATGTTTCAAATATTGGAATATGCCTTGATAATGGGTGCTTATCGAGGAAAAGACCCATTACTTCAAATTCATGATATGCTAATTGTTCTTCGGTGAGTTCATCCGTATTATTAACTAAAATGTCATCGCTTGTTTGATTAACTTGGATTAAACTAAATTGACTTGATTTTTTTTCAGTATGGTAGGAAAGGCTATATGCCATTAACTTTTGCACGCTCATAAGCAAAGTATGCCTATTAGGATGAAGCGAATCAAAGCATCCTGCTTTAATAATATTTTCTAGTAATTTACGATTAATTAGTTTCGGAGGAGTTCTTTCAATAAAATCTATTATACTTTTGAATTTTCCGCCGTTGTTTCTTATTTTCTCAACTTCGTGACCAAAATTAGCGGTAACGCTTTTAATAGCTCCGAAAGAAAATATAATTGATTTAGAGGAATCTGAATTTTTTCTAATGGTAAAGTAGCCATTAGATTCATTAATTGAAGGGGAGATGATTTTAATGCTGAAGATTTTTGCTTCTTGTAGGAAGATATTTATCTTATCGCTATTATCAATATCCAGATTCATTGCCGCTACCAGAAATTCAGCAGGAAAATTGGCTTTTAAAAAAGCCGTCTGATAAGAAATAAGACCATAAGCCGAAGCATGCGCTTTATTAAAACCGTAACCTGCAAATTTTGCTACTCTTTCAAATATTGACTTTGCTTGTTCAGCAGGAATATTATTTTTTATTGCTCCACTGACAAAAATCTCTTCTTGAGCATCCATTTCGCTTTTTACTTTTTTACCCATCGCACGTCGTAGTAAATCAGCAGAACCAAGACTGTATCCAGATAATTTACGCGCTATCTCTAATACCTGTTCTTGATAAATAATAACTCCGTAAGTGGATTTCAGAATCGGCATAAGTAATGGATGCAAGTAATCGGCTTCTTGTTTACCGTGTTTACAGGCTATAAAGGCCGGAATATTATCCATCGGGCCCGGGCGGTAAAGAGCGCCAAGGGCAATAATATCGTCGATGTTATCTGGTTGAAGTTTTCTAAGAGTATTCTTCATGCCGATACTTTCGAACTGGAAGACACCACTTCCTATCCCTTTTGAGAGCATATTAAAGGTTTTTTTATCATCTAGAGGGATTTTTTCTAACTCAATATTAATTCCTTGTGATTTAAGTAATTCAAGACATTTGGTAATGACAGTAAGTGTCTGTAATCCCAAAAAGTCAAATTTTATAAGACCAGCTAATTCACAATATTTCATGGAATACTGCACTATTAACATGTCAGAATTGCTATCTTTATATAACGGTACGGTCTCTATCATGTCTTCGTTAGCGATAACGATACCGGCAGCATGAGTTGAGGAATGCCTATGCAGACCCTCTAGAACAAGTGCGGTATCTAGGACCTGTTTAATTAGGTCATTATCTCCGTTTAGATTATATAAACCTCTTCCGGCTGCTGCCTCTCCAAGCTCTGGAACTTCATCGATAGCTTGCCTTAAGGTTACAGGATTTACAGCATTGAAAGGTACAAGCTCGGTTAAATAATCGGCAACATTATAACTGAGTCCTAAAACTCTGGATACATCTTTGATTACGGCTTTTGCCTGCAACTTACCAAATGTAATAATCTGTCCTACTCTTTCTTCGCCGTATTTATTTCTAACGTAAGATATTACTTCTTCCCGCCGTTCTTGGCAGAAATCGATATCAAAATCAGGCATTGAAACCCGCTCAGGATTTAAAAAACGCTCAAAGAGCAAGCCGAATTTTATAGGGTCAAGGTCGGTAATCTGTAAACACCATGCTACAATAGACCCGGCACCTGATCCACGCCCTGGACCTACAGCAATTCCATTTTCTTTGCTCCATCTGATAAAATCAGAAACTATTAAAAAATACCCTTGGAAGTTCATCTTACAAATAATGCTCAGCTCGTACTCGAGGCGGGTAAAATATTCATTACGGATTATAGACTCTTGTTCTTTAGAAATCTTGTCCAAGGAGAACTTAATAGCTAGTTTTTGTTCTAGTCCTTTTTTTGATTCCTCTCTAATGAGATCTTCTTCAGAAATACTACCGTCAGTAAAATTTGGTAAAGCTGGGTCCTTTACTTCTGCCATTACATAAATTCTTTTAGCTAAATTTATGCTGTTTTCAATTGCCTCAGGCAAATCAGAAAATAGCTCAATCATTTCCTCGGCAGTTTTAAAATAACACTGGTTACTTACTCTTTTCCTGGTTTGCTCATCTTTTACGACTCCTTGAGAAATACATAATAATGTATCGTGGGCATCGTGCATTTTTATATTGCTAAATAAAAACTGATTTGTTGCAATTAATGGAATTGAAATTTCATTTGCTATTTTAAGGTAGGGTACTTCTATTTGTTTTTCCTCAGCTAAATTATGCCGCATTATTTCAAAATAAAATCTATTACCGAAAATCGAAACTAATTTTTTAGCTGTTTCGGTAGCGGCATCATACTCACCTTCTAATAATAACTTTCCGACTATACCTCTAGTATAAGATGATAAAACTATTAGCCCTTCATTATATTTTCTTAAATCGTCGAAATTTATATGGTTACAAATTTTGCGATCATTTTTAATAAAACTGTAACTTACTAATCTTAGCAAATTCTTATAACCTATTTGGTCCTTTGCAATTAATAGGATTTCAGCAAAATCCTGCTGCGAATTTTTATTATTAAAAGAAATGTTTAAAATGACGCCGCATATAGGTTGTATACCAGCTTTACTTGCTTCTAAGGAAAATTCTAATGAGGCGAATAAATTGCCTCGATCAGATAAACAGACAGCACTCATACCGTGTTTTTTGGTAAGGGCTACAAGCTCTTTAACCTTTATTGTACTCTCAAGCATTGAATAAGAACTTTGCGTACGAAAGTGGATAAATTTATCGTGAGGTTGACTCATTCCTGTTCGGTGTTCTGAATGTATGTTTTGGGTGATTATAATATAAGGACTTAATTAATCAATACGCATTAATAGTTCCTGTATACGGATCAGATAATTATATTACTCCTCTTTAAGGTACTATACTGGAAATTATAGAGGAGAGAGAATAATTTTTATAAATTCCAGAAATTTTTGTAGACAAGTTGTTTTTAACTTATTATTATCAACTATAAGTATAAATAGCTAATTTATATCTACCCTATAGTTCATAAAGGTATTAATACTTTTCGTGAATTAAGTTGACCAAGGTCAATATAAGGGGTTAGTAGTGGTGGTTTCGTAAAACATTCTATCTTTCCCAAGTAAGAGTATTAAGACAGGAACCATCACTTCTTTACTTTAAAAAATATCAGCTTATTTTTAGCTGTTCTAAAGAAATTATTCTTAGAAAATAATTCCTATTTTCCTTTATTAAGTTGTGCTTTTAATATAAAAAATTAACTTGTACATTTTTCAAGATTTTGCTGGATTTTATTTATCTACCGTCATATAAGTTTAATTAAGTAATACTTAAATTGAGATTGTTATGGATAAAGAAAGAGCACTTACAGCTGCACTTAGCCAAATAGAAAAGAATTATGGCAAAGGTTCGGTAATGAAACTAGGGCAGCGCCAAGAGATGAATATTGAAGCTATACCAACAGGGTCGTTAGGGCTTGATGTCGCACTGGGTATCGGCGGGATTCCGAAAGGAAGAATTATAGAAATTTTTGGTCCTGAAAGTTCGGGGAAAACTACTTTAACTCTGCATATAATTGCAGAGGCGCAGAAGAAAGGTGGGACTTGCGCCTTTATTGATGCTGAGCATGCTCTTGATCCGGTTTATGCTAAAAAAGTGGGAGTAAATACCGATGAATTAATTATTTCCCAACCAGATACAGGGGAGCAAGCCTTGGAAATAACTGATACCTTAGTTCGCTCCGGGGCGGTCGATCTAGTAGTTATCGATAGTGTAGCAGCACTTGTTCCAAAAGCTGAAATTGACGGGGAAATGGGAGATTCTCATATGGGATTGCAAGCAAGACTTATGAGTCAAGCTCTTAGGAAGTTAACAGCTTCTATATCTAGAACCAATTGTGTAGTAATTTTTATCAATCAAATCAGGATGAAAATAGGTGTAATGTTTGGTAGCCCTGAAACCACAACTGGAGGTAATGCTCTTAAATTTTATGCTTCGATTAGAATGGATATTAGGCGTATTGGGTCAATTAAAGATAAAGAAGAAGTTATTGGTAACCAGACAAGGGTAAAAGTGGTTAAGAATAAAGTTGCCCCACCGTTTAGGACAGTAGATTTTGATATTATGTATGGGTCTGGTATTTCAAAAGAAGGAGAAATTATTGATATTGGAGTAAAATACGATTTTATTGAAAAATCCGGATCATGGTTTTCTTACGGTGATATGAGAATAGGGCAGGGCAGGGAAAATGCTAAGCAATACATGAAAGATAACCCAGCAATTGCTGAAGAATTATCAGAAAAAATAAAAACGCAGTTACTGAGTTCTCCGGCAAGTTTTGCTTTGGCCGAGGATATGATAAGTGGTAGCGACGAATAATTATTATTTAATAGGAGAGATGATGACAAATTTAAATGGAAAAACTGCCCTTATTACAGGAGCTAGCGGTAGTATTGGCAGAGCAATAACAAAAAAATTACATGGCCTTGGAGCTCATGTATTTATTAGCGGTAGTAATGAGGAGAAATTAGTAGAACTAGGGAAAGAACTAGAAAATAATTATACAATAAAGCCTTGTAATTTGTCAGATATTAAAGCAGCAGAACAATTAATAGCCGATATAGAAAAACTTGACATTTTGGTTTGTAATGCTGGGATAAATCGTGATAATTTAGCGATAAGAATGACCGATGAAGACTTTTCAGCAGTAATTGATATTAACTTAAAAACTAATTTTGTCCTAAATCGAGAAGCAATCAAAAAAATGATGAAGAATAGGTATGGTAGAATCATAAATATTTCTTCTGTTGTCGGTGTTTCGGGTAATCCTGGTCAGGCCAATTATTGTGCATCAAAAGCAGGGTTAATAGGTATGACAAAATCTCTGGCTTATGAAGTTGCAAGTAGAGGTATTACTGTTAACGCCGTTGCTCCTGGTTTTATTACCTCAAATATGACGGATGCTTTAACTGATACTCAGAAAGAGATAATTGTCCAAAAAATCCCAGCAAAAGTTCTTGGCACTCCGGATGATGTAGCCAATGTTGTTGTTTTCTTAGCTAGTGCTGAATCTTCCTATATTACTGGGCAAACTATTCATGTTAACGGCGGCATGCTTATGGTTTAAATATAGTAAAACTAGAAGGAGCTAGAATAATTTAATATTTTGAGGAATTTTAAAAAACAACCAATAATTGACCAACATAAATTTATTTTTATTCTAGCAAAAAGATTTTTTTTGTGCTAAAAGATTGAAACTAGGATTTTGCCTTAGCGCAGAATAACAAATTATGAAAACGATAATGAGGTTTGTTTATGAGTGATAATATCGAACAGAAGATAATTAAAACTGTTGCTGAGACCCTTAGGATAGATGAAAGCACTATCTCTCCAGATTCGAAATTTGTTGATGATCTTGGAGCAGATAGTCTAGACTTAGTTGAACTGATGATGGCAATAGAAGCTGCTTTTGAATGCGATATACCAGACGATAAAGCAAGCAAGATTACTACTGTAGCAGATGCAGTAAAATATGTTGAAAAACATATTAATGCCTAAAAATTAAAGCTTCGAGTAAGCTTTTATGTTAATTTTTTTATTAAAGTTTAAAAACGTTATTAACTAGTCACAGTTTTTATTTAAACACTTACAATATGTTTTAGTTTATACATATTTAAGGGTTTATAAATGTAAATATGATTCAAGGAAAATAAACAAAAGCAGTTATGTCCGGTAAAAGAGTAGTAATCACTGGTGTTGGAATGGTAACCTCTCTGGCTAGGAGTGCGCCTGACAGTTGGTCTAGTATTCTAGCCGGAAAAAGTGGAGTGAAAAAGATTATGTCTTTTGATACTGGGAAACTCCCTTGTAAAATTGCTTCCGAAATTTCTGATTTTAAAGCTGAAGATTATATTACTCCCGGTGATGTAAGAAAGATGGATAGATTTATCCATCTTGGAATAGCAGCTGCAATAGAAGCTGTTGAGGATTCTAATATACTACCGCAAACAGATTATGACAAAGACAGGACGGGGGTAATAATAGGCTCTGGCATAGGAGGTCTTAGTACTATTGAAAAAACTTCCGTTGAATTTCATAATTCAGCCAGAGGAAAAGTTAGTCCGTATTTTATTCCTGCTTCTTTAGTAAACTTGCTTTCCGGTCATGTATCAATTAAGTATGGCTTTGCTGGGCCGAATAGTGCGGTTGCTACTGCTTGCTCTACCGGAGCTCATGCAATTGGTGATGCTTCTAGGATGATCAAATATGGTGATGCTGATGTGATGATAGCTGGAGGAGCTGAAGCTCCTATTACCCCTACAGGAGTAGCTGGGTTTGTTGCAGCCAGAGCTCTTACTACAAGCTTTAATGATAATCCTACTGAAGCCTCAAGGCCCTGGGATCAAGGGCATGATGGTTTTGTCATGGGCGAGGGTGCTGGCGTTGTAGTTCTTGAAGAATATGAACATGCCAAAGCCAGGGGTGCAAAAATCTATGCAGAAATAGTTGGTTATGGATTAACTAGCGACGCGTACCATATTACCGCCCCGAATGGAAGAGGGGCTTATCGTGCCATGGAAAATGCCTTGAAAGACGCGAAAGCCACGCCGGAGCAAATAGACTATATTAACGCCCATGGAACTTCTACCAAAATTGGAGACGGTGTTGAACTGAATGCAGTACAAACACTGTTTGCGAATAACAAAAGCTTGAGTATGTCATCAACAAAATCTTCTATAGGCCATTTACTCGGAGCAGCAGGTAGTGTTGAGGCAATATTTACTGCTCTTGCCATTAGAGATCAAATAGCTCCTCCTACTATTAACTTACATAATCCTATTGAAAATGTTAAAATAGATTTAGTTCCTTTAAAAGCGAAAGAAAGAAAAATTACTTACGCTTTAACTAATTCTTTCGGTTTTGGCGGTACAAATGCTAGCTTGCTCTTAAAAAGGATATAAGTTACTTTTTAAAAAGTATAAAAATGTAATTTGTATCTTCTTAGCATTGAAAATCTTATATCATGAATTTTTAAAAAATCATGAATATAGAGCATGAAAATGTTAGCAATCTTATACACAGGAAGGCAAGAATTGCTGATTTATATCAAATTATAGAGCTTCTCTTATAAGATGAGCTTGGCTGAATGAGAGAATCAAAATCCGCTGAACTTGATAAAAATTACATAAAAGCATTTCATAAAATCGAAGCGCTCCAAATCAATATTTAATGGTTGTAGAAAACGGCGATGAAATTATCGGCACTTGCTACCTTACTATTATACCATCGCTCACTTTTGTCGGTAGTATCCGTATGCAAATAGAAAATGGGTAAGTACAGAGGCCAGAAAATAGGAAGCTGGATGTTTGATCAAGCATCAAGTACGCCAAAGATATGGGCGTTTCTATTATTGGGCTTACAACAAATAAAAAGAGAGCCCAAGCAAAACATTTTTATGAAAAACTTGGCTTTGAGGCAAGCCATAAAGGTATGAAATTATATTTGGGAAAGAATTACGAAAATTCATTTTGAAAGGGTAATGGATGCTCATAGATATAACTTTTGCTGCTTCTAAAGTGGAATTACAACCGTTTTTTGTAAGTTCATCATAGCGTTTTAGCCTTATAAGTACTTTTGTATTGTTAGGTTTACAACAAATAAAAAGAGGGTCCAAGCAAAATGTTTTTATAAAAAGCTTGGCTTTGAGGCAAGTCAGTAGGGTATAAAATTATGCTTGGGAAAGAATTAAGAAAACTCATTTTGACAGAGCAACGGATGCTTATAGATATAACTTTTGCTGTTTCTAAAGCGAAATCTTATAACTCTTTTGTAAGCTTATCATAGAGCTTAAGCCTTATAAGTACTTTTTCCAAATTATCTAATTTAAGCATACACGGTCCATCGCTTGGAGCGTTGTCAGGATCTTGGTGAGTTTCTATAAATATTCCTGCCACACCTGCAGTTATAGCGCATTTTGCTAACAGTTCGATATATTGCTTTTGTCCACCGCTACTAGAACCTATGCCTCCGGGTTGCTGTACTGAATGTGTAGCATCAAAAAAGATAGGGGCTCCTGTTTCTGCCATAATCGGTAAAGCTCTCATGTCTGATATTAAGCTGTTATAGCCAAAACAAGTTCCTCTTTCGGTTAAAATAATGCCGGCAGCATTAAAAGCTTTTAATTTTTCATAAACATTTTTCATGTCCCAAGGTGCAAGGAATTGGCCTTTCTTAACCTTTACAATTTTACCGGTTTTAGCCGCTGCCATTAACAAGTCCGTTTGCCTGCATAAAAAAGCAGGGATTTGTAAAATATCCGCAACTTCTGCTGCTATAGAACATTGGGCTTCAGTATGCACATCTGTTAAAATAGGGCAGCCGATTTTAGATTTTACTTTTTGTAATATTGCTAGCCCCTTTTCTATTCCTGTACCTCTTGGGGTATTTACAGAAGTTCTGTTTGCCTTATCATAAGAAGATTTATAAATAAAAGGGATATCTAGCTTATCAGTTATTTCTTTTATGTTGCTGGCCATGAATAAAGCATGGTCTAGGGTTTCTATTTGGCAAGGGCCGGCAGCTAAAGTAAAAGGTAGATGATTTGCAATTTTAACGTTTCCTATTTCTATTAGGTTTGCCATAAATTTATTATTCAAGTTTAAGGTTTGTAAATAGCAGAGTAAAAACGTTTATTTAGCTATAGGTATACTTTCTTCTTCTACTTTCTGGTTATTTTCTTTTTGTTCAATTCTTTCTAGTTTTGTAGCAAAATCGTTATGTTTTTGCGTAGATAAATTGGCAAGTATAATAGCATTTACAAAAAATACTATTGCTAATATTATTGTGGTTCTGGTTAGGAAATTCGCAGCCGAGCGACCACTCATTATCCCCATATTATTGCCACCCCCGCCAATGCCGCTTAAACCATCCGTATTAGTTTTTTGCAGTAGAATCACGGCGACAAGTAATAGAGCAATGATTAAATGAACGAACAGAAGAGTATTTAGCATATTTTTCCAAATAAATATTTGTTATTTACGAATTTAAAATTTTAAACAATTCATCTTTATTTAAAGAAGCTCCTCCTACTAATACACCGGAAATATCCTTTATATTAAGTATATCTTTACAGTTTTCAGAGTTTACCGATCCACCATACACTAGCTGCATAGTTTTTGCAACAATACTCTGGTATTTGGTTTTTATTAACTCCGTTACTTCACTTATTTGTTTGGTTGTTGGGATAATTTTGGTTCCGATAGCCCAGACAGGTTCATAGGCGATAATGATATGTTTATCCGTTTTAGGTAAACTCTCTTCTAGCTGAGTTAATAAAAATTCTTTATAATTACCACCATTACGCAGTTCTTCGGACTCTCCTATGCAGATTATAGGAATTATTTGATTGTCGAGGCACGACTCTACTTTTTTTCTTACTATTTCGTTGGTTTCTCCGAATAAAGTTCTTCTCTCGCTATGACCTATTAAAGAGTAATTTACACCGCAGCTTTTAAAAAATTTAGCTGAACTTTCACCCGTATAAGGCCCAAAAGCATTATTGATGCTTACGTCTTGGGCACAAAAACCTAAGTGTTGGTAGCTTTGGGCAAGATAAGAAATATAAGGAGTAGGTGGAGCGATAACTAACCTATGGGCATCATTATGCTCAGATAATAATCTGGTAAGATTTAATGCTTCTTTAAAAGTCAAATTCATTTTCCAGTTTGCTATAATCAGGGGGTCCATAGGAAAATTTCCTTGCAGTTATTCAATTTGCTATCTATTTTATAAATTAAAAGAATAAGAAGTAAATTGTAATTTTTATGTTAATCAAATTTCGAAAAAGTGCTGATAATATTTTTGTTAAAATATTATTGGGTTTAATCGCTCTAAGTTTCGTTGGAATAGGTGCTTCGAGTTTCCTTAGCGGTAATAGAAGCGGAGATATAGTTACATTCAGCAAAACGGAATCTATTCCTGTTGAAACTTTTTTAGCGGTAAAGGCAAAAGAAATAGAGGTCTTGCAGCGGGAGAATAACATAAACCTTACTGAAGAGCAGATCAAAGCTTTGAACCTGGATAACCAGATAATAACCAGTTTAATAAATGAATCAATGATTAGCTATCTTGCTAAAATATATGATCTGGATATTAGCGATGAAACAGTCATAAGTTTTGTTAAAACTATACCTTACTTTAAAAATAAGAATGGTAATTTTGATTTAAAATTATTCAAGGCAACTTTTCATAATTCCCAGAGAATGGAAGATGAGTATTTAGAAGATCTAAAGAAAAGCTTAATTAAAAATTCTTTGCTGGATATATTTATGCAATCTTTCGAGCCTCCTAAAATAATGATTAGTAATATGGTCAATTATATGGCTGAAACTAAATATTTTGACATAGTGAGTATAGATTTAGCTAATAAAAAAAACATTCCTTTGTTGGTAAAACCAGACAATAAAGAGCTTGAGGATTTTTATAAAAATAATGAAAATAATTTTGTACTACCGGAACTTAGAAGCTTTGATTACATAACAATTGAGAAGGATTTTTTTGGTAAAGAAATTGATTTAGGAGAAAAAAAAGTACAAGCTTATTATGAAGCAAACAAAAATGAATTTAATAATAAGCCTTACTCTACGGTTAAAGAAGAGATCCAAGAAATATTACAAAATACAAAGCTGGAAGAACTAATAACGCAATTTTCTAAATCCCTTGAAGAAGAAGTAGCTGCAGGTTTAACTCTAAAGGATATTGCTCTAAAACACGGGATAAAAATTTCTAGTATGAAGCCTATTAGTAAGGATGCTTTGGTTGAGGATAGTAATTTAAAC
The DNA here is from genome assembly GCA_903828265.1 of uncultured Rickettsiales bacterium. GTDB lineage: Bacteria > Pseudomonadota > Alphaproteobacteria > Rickettsiales > Rickettsiaceae > Megaera. The sequence goes on along the minus strand of CAIKLL010000113.1, from coordinate 3,134 downwards.
ATTTCAGAAATTGCCGATTCAGTTTTCGAAATGCTGGAGGGAGAAGTTTCCTATCCTTTAGAGTTATCAAATCAAAATAAAATTGTTCTTGTAGAACTCGCTAAGATAATCCCCTCTCGACAACAAGGGTTTGAAGAAGTAAAAGGTCAAATTTCTTCTATATTACAGGAAAAAGCTATTGCAGAGGAAAATATTAAAATTCTTCAGCAAATCCAAAAAGACTATCAGGGGGGAAAGGTAGATTTAGAATTGTTGAAAAACAAAGGTATATTAGTTGAGAATAAAAAATCTATGACTCGGACTGATTTCGGTATGAAAAACAAAATGAATCCTGAATTAACGTATTTAATTTTTAAAACTGAAAAAGGGCAGACCACAGGATTAGTTAAAGACGATAAAAAAGCCTATTTTGCTTTTATTAAAGACGATAAAATAAATTTAGATAAAGCAAAGAAAATTAATCATGAGTCTTTAATGCAAATTAAAAATACTATTAGGGAAGGTATAATGCAGGAACTGATAGGATACCTTGCGGAACAGAACGACGTGAAAGTAAAGATGTAATTCTCATAAAAGGATTTACAATGGTTAGAACAATTCATGATAGATAAAAGAGCTAATAAAATTAAAAATATTGATTTTGGCAGTGCGATTTCTGAGCGTTACCTTTCGTATGCCTTATCGACAATTATGTCGAGATCATTGCCGGATGTTAGGGATGGATTAAAACCGGTTCATCGAAGGCTACTATATGCAATGCTGAAATTAAGGCTTGATCCTACCTCCGGTTATAAAAAATGTGCAAGAGTAGTTGGGGATGTAATCGGTAAGTATCATCCTCATGGTGATACGGCGATTTATGATACGCTTGTTCGTCTAGCGCAAAATTTCTCTTTAAGGTATCCACTTATAGACGGGCAAGGTAATTTCGGATCGATTGACGGAGATAATGCAGCCGCAATGCGTTATACCGAATCACGTATGACTGAAATCTGCACTATGCTGATGGAAGACATAGATAAGGATACAGTTAACTTTCGTCCTACCTATGATGATTCTGATACTGAACCGGAATTAATGCCTGCGGGTTTCCCCAACTTACTTGCTAATGGTTCCGAAGGAATAGCTGTCGGGATGGCTACTAGTATTCCTCCGCATAATTTACATGAGTTATGCGATGCGCTTATTCATTTAATTGATAATCCCGGCGTTAGTCAAACTGAAGAAATAATGAAGTTTATTAAAGGACCGGATTTCCCAACCGGCGGTGTGATTATTGATTCTCCGGATACCATAATGCAAGCATATAAAACTGGTAGAGGGAGTTTTAGAGTTAGGGCTTGCTGGGAAAAAGAAAATTTTAGCCATGGTCTATACCAAATCGTTATAAAGGAAATTCCTTATCAAACTCAAAAGTCAAAGTTAATTGAGCATATTGCCAATTTGTTAAGGGACAAAAAGATACCGCTTATCGGTAATATTAGAGATGAGTCTGCTGAAGAAATAAGAATTGTAATTGAACCTAAAGGAAGAAACTGTTCTGCCGAAATTGTTATGGAATCCCTTTTTAGGCAGACAGCTCTTGAGTCTCGTATTCAGTTAAATATGAATGTAATTGCTTCTAATAATGCTCCACGTGTGATGAATCTTCTGGAAGTGTTAAGAGAATTTCTGTCCTATCGCCAGATAATAGTAACGAGGCGTACTAGATTTGAAATAAAAAGAATAGAAGAACGCTTAGAAATACTTGCCGCTTTGAAAGTTGCCTACCTAAATATTGATGAAGTTATAAGAATTATCAGAGAAGAAGATGATCCAAAACAAGAAATGATGGCAAAGTTCAAAATTACTGCTACCCAAGCTGAAGCTATTTTGAATATTAAACTTCGTTCTCTTAGAAAATTAGAAGAAGATCAAATTAACTCTGAGCATGATGAACTTAAGAAGAAACACGAGGAATATTGTCAGATCCTAGATAACCCAAAAAAATTATGGCAGTTAATTAAAAACGAGCTAAAAATCTTACAAAAGAGATTTGGTTTAAGTACAACCCTGGGGGCACGTAAAACTACTTTTGAGCAAATAGAAGGAGCGGCTCAAGTGGTTGATATCTCTGCTTTTATTGAGCGAGAACCTATTACTATTATTTGTTCCAAAATGGGGTGGATACGCAGCATGAAAGGCCATAACCTGGATTTAAGTCATATCAAATATAAAGAAGGAGACGAGGAACAATTTAGTATAGAGACTTATACTACCGATAATATAATTATATGTACTGCTAATGGCAAGTTTTTTACTATTCTTGCCGACAATATTGCTAAAGGTAAGGGTAGTGGTGAATCAATAAAATTAATGATCGAAATAGATAACAACGAAATAGTAAATATCATACCGTATAAATCTGGCCAGAAAATATTGTTAGCCGCAAGTAACGGTAAAGGTTTTATAGTAAATTCAGATGAGGTAATTGCTGCTACTAAAGGAGGAAAACAGGTAATGCAAATAACTGGTGATCATAAATGTATTATATGTAAACCTTTAGATAAGGGAGACATGGTAGCTGTAATCGGTAGCAATCGGAAGTTAGTAGTATTTGCAATTGAGGAAATACCAGAGTTGAAAAGAGGGCAGGGAGTGGCCTTGCAAAAATATCGTGATGCGGAGCTTAGTGACATAAAAGTATTTAATTCCAAAGAAGGGCTTTCTTGGACACTCGGTAATAAAACTCGGCTGGAAATGCAGATAATGGCCTGGCGTGCTAAGCGCGGCAGTGTAGGCAAAATGCCGCCCACAGGCTTTCCTAAAGATAATAAATTTAACTAGAATTAGTAATTGACTACGGGATAGTTAATAATATTTAACTATATTTAGAAAATAATTTGTATATTGTAATTAATTGTATATTACCTGAGTTAGCTTTAACACCAGGGTTTTATTGATTCTTAAATTGCCTTCTTTCTAATTAGTATGAAAAATAAAAAAATAAATTGACTTTTGTTAACACATGGCCAGTTTAATAATCTAGCGCAACACTGTATATTTGAATTCATTCAAAAATACAAAGCCAGTGTTGCTAATGACAAAATACCACAGAATTACTCTCTACGATAGAGAGAACATATATCGCTTAC
>CAIKLL010000112.1 GCA_903828265.1 uncultured Rickettsiales bacterium | reverse complement strand
GGCTTGATGTGATTTTCTTTATTTCGTTGGCTGATAACCACAAGCACTAATTGCCAGTAACATCGCTTATCGGCAATCCATTTTAGGGGCGTTTTTGAGTGATTTTTATGCGGATTGTTAGTTTACTAACAAGGGCTTAACCATGCAGAAAAAGCTTAAACAAAATAGTCACCGTACCTGCCAACAAAAACCCCGTCATCCAGCTCAGTTGATTAAAGCGACCCATCACTCGGATAAATTCCTGTTTGGTTTCATTTTCAACGCGAGAAATATCATTTTTTAGTTCAGTTTCCATACGAAAGCTATCATTTTTTAGCTCATTTCTGAGCTCTTTAATTTCATCCTTTACTTCTTTAATATCGTCTTTAGTGGCTAGTTTCTCTGTCACTAACGTAGATAAAACTTCTGATTGCAAGTCTGCCTGAGCCTCGGCTTGTGCTTCATTAAAGCCAGCCGCTTTCAGTCGTTTTACGTAAGCATGTGTGTCAAACGCAGGCAACGCCATAGTCATAACCTCTTCAGTTATCTCAGATCATTCTTATCTCTTATTACCCTTAATTCTAGCATGGCTTGGCTAGAATACTAGCTTAATTTTGAAAAAAGCCCTTAAATTGTCTGTCAATAGCCGTGCATAAACATTTTTTTTCAAAATAAAGTTAATCTAACGAACCTGTTAAATTTTATCTTTTTCTGGTTTTTTTTAAGTTTTTATTTTTTAAAAAACAGAATCCTCTCTAAACAATAAAAAAGTTTCTTATTGATAGCGTTAGTATTATAATCGCACTTTATTTTTCAATCGTAGAATTTTTTATGCGGAATAAGCCGCTAACAACTACCTCACCCCGCTGGCATCTCACGGCTCTCCTTTCTATCGCTCTTCACTGGAAAAATCAAAAAATAGCTCAAAAGCGCGCCTGGGGCGAGTGTTCTCCTTGGTGGAGCTTTATCTTTGAATGGAACACGTCTATTCACTTATGGCTAAACGCTTTTATCGAAGGGCGCTATCAATTTTCGCCTTTAAAAATCTACCATTTTTCCGATGAATCTGTCACGCTTTGGAGTTGCAGCGATCGACTCATTTTATCCTTGATTCATAAAATAATTAAACCAACTTTTTCAAAAATTCTTTCGCCGACCTGTTATAGTAGTCAAGGCATCAGTGGTGTCCAATCTGCATTAAACGCTACTTTAAAAGCATTGAAAGCACGAAATTTTCGTTATATCATACGCATCGACATCAAATCGTATTATGCGTCTATCCAGCATTCTATTTTACTAGAACAATTGAATAACAGTTTTGATGACCCGCGTTTACGTCAGTATCTAAGCGATATTGTTACCATTGCCATTGATAATAATGCAGCGTTGACACTACCTACTCAAGGCATTCCACGTAGATCAAGTTTGTCGCCCTTTTTTGGCGCATTGTATTTAACCCCTTTAGATCGTGTATTTGAAAAATCTAAAAAAACTTTTTATGCTCGTTTTATGGACGATGTAGTGATTTTGTGTGAAACACGAAACCAGTTTGTTAAAGCAAAAAAACGATTAAAAAAAATGTTAGTCACATTAAAACTCAAACTTTCACCCCATAAAACAAAGATGGGTGCATTTAAAACTTTTCATTTTTTAGGTGTTAACTTTGCCTCGGCGCGAACCGAGGCTCATACAAACCCACTGACGACAGCCATCAGTATTCATCCACGGAGTTGTCGTCGTGCCCTAGATAAACTTACCGCCATGAGGGAAGATGCCGTACATCCGGCCGAAGCTCAGCGGTATTTATCCCACTGGGCAAAGTGGTGGAATCGCGCAACGAAATCTGTACTCCCTATTGACCACATGCTTACCCATTGGGTTGATAAGGCCATTTATTTAAAGAATAATCTTGCGTGGCTCGGGCGAGGTTTGTTATTATCCTCGCTGAGCAGCTACGACAGGGTTGTTTTGCAATAATAAGTCAGATTTCAAGCCTTGCAGTTGCAGCTCGCGCGATTTCATAAGCTTCTGCGTCGCAGCGAGGTCAATCAAACAAGTAAAACCAACTACCACACGTCGAACCTTTCGACCTTGAACAGCAGCAAACAGGCCGGGCCTCGCGCCACGCACGTAGGCCAAAGTATTCCCAATTTTACCACCATTATATACAACCGAAAACCATTCGTCATCTGGTTTATTCACATACACGGTTCGAACCCGAGGTAAGTTACCTTTCGTGAAATCAGGGACAGGATCAAAAGATCGATCAGGTCGGCAATATTCATTCACCACGTGTGCGGGTAACAGTAATTGCGCTCCGCCGACTTGTTGGCACCATTGCGTTTCTAATTGTTTATAGGCTTTTGCTTTATACAACGCATCAAACCCTTTCACATAGTTATCTAACGCACCCACTAAATGATTGAGGTCAAAATGTTTTCCATGCTCTGTGCCATTTTCTTCTAAGGCTTGCAATTGCAATGCTGCTTCCTCTCGTGGCACGTATTTTAAAAGCATTGTCCACATATGCCAATCCATCGCCCAGACCGCGTATTGAAAGCCTGTGATGTGTTTAAACGTGCGGTTTGATAAATCGGTGACTGTGCCTGACTGTAAAGCCAATCCCCCGTTTGCTTTCAGCATCGCCTCTGCTTTGTCTTGTTCGCCTTCAGCAACTAAGCGTAAAAACGCCGCGACTTGTGGCGGAGTTTGTTGTGCGGGTTTCCAGAAGTGGGAATACACTTTGATGCGTCCTTCTGTTTCCGCTTCTTTGTTTTCTTCTGCGGCAGCTTTGTTTTTCTCAGATTGCTTAGCTTGCATTTCCTGAGCCAGCTTATGATCTGCTTCTATCTGAGCTTGGAGTTGCTCTGCTTTTAATTTTTCCAACCTGTCCATTTGTTGTTTAATTTCTCGCGCTTGCTTTTCAGCGGCTAATTTTTCAGCTGCGGCTTTTTTAATGGTGTCGGCTTCCATAGCAGCCAATTTTTCTTTGAGCTGTTTCATTTCTGCTGCGTGTATCGCTGCTTGTGCATCCGTTTGTTTTTTTGCTAATGCTGCTGCTTTTTCTGATTGCTCTACTGCTTTTTTTACTGCCGCTTCTTTTTCAGCTTCTATCTGTTTGGCTTTCGCTGTTTCTAAAGCAATTCTGTCTGCTTCTTTTTGCGCTTGCTCAGCTACCTGCTTTTCAGCTTTTAATTTTTCTGCATCTTTAGTCGATTGTTCCGCGTGCGCCTTTTGCGCTTGCTCTGCTTGATGTTTTTGTTTGGCTTTTTCTATCGCCTGTGGGATAGGCCGATCGGGATCATCCGATTGTAATTCAACCACATAACGCGGTAGGCAATGTGCTTTATCAAAGACCACCAATTCGCTATACTTATGCGCCTGTCCAGGTTGGCAAGGAAAAAATACTTTTTCATTAGGGTTGTTGGGATTGTTAGGACGTACGGGAATAAAATGCGCATCATAATTCGCGTAATTCCCTTTACCTTCTAAACTTCTCATCTCGCTATTAGATTTATCCCCATCTATCACAGGATATGCAGAATAACTGGCTACCCAATTCATCAAGAGTGCAGGTTCTTTGCCTTGATCTTCAAAGATTTTTCCGTACACGTTATACGAATACCGCGCTTCGCCTGCTGAATAAATCCCTCTGCCAAAATACCCTGCATCGATAAGCCCTAAGGTCGCAAAGCCTGCTTCAAAAATACTTGGCAGGATACTCGCATCGGTTGCGTGCCACATCGGGACTAAATTCAAATGCGGATGATTGGGGTCTTTGTGAGGCGCTGCCATCGTTTCTAAAAGCTCATAGCACTGCTTACGCCATGCACCTGTCTTGCCTTGTTCACTTCGCCAACCTGGGGTAAACGCAGGATTTTGATGACGTGCATCTAATAAACCGAGCGCTCGATCAAATGATTGGTTTAAGAGTGGGTTATACATGACCTTAATCGCTTTAATACTATAGCCTGGCACAGGCGCTCTCTGATAAGAGGCAACCACTGTTTCCACATCTTTTTGAGCTGCGGGGAGTAACACGTGACGATGTGGGTATTGTTTATCTGCGAGTATTTTTGCTGCTGCTTTTTTACTGGCTTGATCGATATGCCAAGGTGCAGCAAAATCGTCTTTTTTGTCTTCGACTTCGACAACCGCCGCTTGTGTTGCTTCGTACCAGGCTTTGGTTTGTGCCACAATTTCATCGGTGCGGGGTCGTTGTCCTGGTTTCATCGCCCAGCATTTTTTAATGAGGGCGGCAAACTCAGCGGGGCAGTCCGCAGGAATTTTTTCGTGTTTGCCTTTCGCAATTTTTTTGTAGACTTTAATCGGCTCTTGACCTGCGAACGGCGTTTGACGGGTGGCTAATTCCCATAAAATAACGCCGTACGCATACACATCCGAATAAGGCGTGTAAGGCGCTGGTTTTTTAACAACGGCTGCTGCTTCCTCTTCATCCGAAGAGCTGTCCGCTAAATCCTGCGCGACTAATTCAGGTGATTTATATGCAGGAGTACCGAGCGAGTGTTTGCTCGAGGGTGCCATCGAAGTTACCTGACCTCGTAACTTCGAAAATCCAAAGTCGGTGATCTTTGCATGCTTTTCTTCATCTAATAGCACATTTAAACTTTTCAAATCGCGGTGTAAAATCTCTTGGCTGTGCAGTGACCAGAGCCCTTGCGCTATTTCATAGGCGATACGGTAGCGCAGTTCCCACGGTAGTTCTATGGATTCATCTTGTAATAAATGAAATAACGATCCGCCCATCATGCGTTCCATGACCAACGACGTGACTTTAGGCGTTGAGCAAATCCCTTGTAGTTTGACAGTATAAGGCGATGCAATGCGAAACATCACGGCCGCTTCCTCATAAAGAGACTTCACCACTTTCGCTGTCGTGACATGCAATGTTTTAATCGCCACAGGTTGATTTTGATAATGCCCCGCATACACAATACCAAAACCGCCTCGACCTAATTCGGTTCTATCCGAACCTGAATCTAAATCAGGATCAAACTGTAATTCTTGTGGTTCAATCGCAGGAATCGTGACAGTGAATTGGACTTGAATGCCTTTAGGG
>CAIKLL010000111.1 GCA_903828265.1 uncultured Rickettsiales bacterium | reverse complement strand
TACAATAAAATATCCAGGGGGTTGGTTGGGAGAGGAATCAATTTCCATTGTGATGGTAATAGCATCTACGCCATAAACGGCACTTCCATATACTTTGACTAACATATAACGTGTTTAAAATAGCTTCTCGAAAATACAAAGGTTCATTAAATAATCTATTATTTTAAAATAATAGAACAATTTATTTAATTATTTAAAGCCCTATAACAGTTGCAATGAAATAAAAAAGCCAATAACTGAAGTTATTGGCTTTTTAAAAATCATCAGATATTAATATTTTATAAATGTGCTTGTTGTTACTTCAAGGTCTGTATTTGCATCTGAAATAATTACATTATAAATACCATTTGCAAATTTTTCAATTGGCAATTGTATTGATTGTTCTTGCATTACTTGCTGATGCATAACTTGGCCTAAACTATTTACAATTTTGAGTTTTTTTGTATTGACAAATTCATTTAAGAAAATAGTAATATTGGTCTGACCAGGATTAGGATATATAGAAATACCATTCATAAGGGCATATTTTTCAACATGGGTTGGAAAAAGATCATCTATTTGGTATATAGCAGTTGTCCCGGAAACTTCATGAGATGCTATTAATAAATTTTTTCCTGTATGACTTTGTTTAGCTGGTACAAATACCAAACCTTCAACTCCAGCGTCTGTACTTGTTCCATCTGTTTTAAATGGACTAATATATTTTTCAAATACAGGAGCCGTAGGATTTGTAATATCATATATTAATATTCCACCTTGTCTTTCTAATCCTACAAATGCGTAAAATCTATTATCAATTGTTCCTACTGTAAGTGCTTCTGGTTCAGGTCCTTTATCATCACTTCTATCATCTTTTAGAATAGCTTTTCCTTCATTACAATTAAAGAAATTTAAATAATTTGTTTCAAAAAATTTCTCAATTTGATTCTTGCTATCCCATACAAGAGTTCCAGTTTGGTTCCAAATACTAAATGAACGTGCACCAAAAGAATATAATTCATCATAGTCGCCATCTCCATCTGTATCACCAATCACATCTTTAGTTAGGATTTTTAATCTACCTAAAACAGAGTCTAGTTTTAATGCTACAGCGTTTGGAAAAACAGTTGAATCTAAACTTACACTTTTAATACGTACTTCATTTGTATAACTAGTATATTCTCTACTATCGCCTTCGTTTGCAGTTACAAAATAAGTATTACCTGCTACAGTATAAGCGGCTACTGCATCTGGCATATATACGCCTTTTATAGGATGATTTTTAATATTAACTTTTAAATCTTTATCAGATGCATCCATGCCGTTTCCTGTCGAATTATAATCTTTAAATCCTAAACCTTTATAAGATTTAATAGTATCTGCTGTAAGATCTACAAACACCATTAAATTAGCTTCTTGACAAACTACTGAAGCTAAACTTGAAGATTCATTTATACAAATGTATTCAGGTTCTAAATCATTTGACCAAGTCGATAAAGGCTTCTTTAACGAACCCACAATTGATGTAGGAGCTGAATCAAAATTTAATATTTTAACATTATTTTGATTTAGAGTAGTAATACCATTACTGATATCTATTATTGCAATTGTACCTTTTGGATCATTAGAATAAGTACTATTAGGCTCTCCTTCTCCAGCTACTAGTACTTTCTTACCATTTGGTGACATGGTAATCATATCTGGCAAAGCGCCTACCGTTAGCTGATTTACATAAGCTCCATTTGTGGTAAAAAAAACAACTTTACCAGAATCTTGCAAAATATTAGCTTCAATTGCTGCAGCTATATACCCGTTTTTTAAAGCAACTACAGAGTTAACACCACTTCCATAAGGTGTAATAGAAATGCCTCCCACCCTAGTAGGTAAGGAAGGATTACTAATATCAACAATATCAATCGAATCTGATACTGCATTAGTGATAAAGATTTTTTTGGAACTACTATCGTAAGTAGCAATCTCGGATGCTGTAACTCTACCATCGGTATATCGTCCCAATTCCGTGACAGCTAATTTCTGTGCATTTACACTAATGGTAAATAAACAAAGGGCTATTATTAGTACTTTTTTCATAGGAATAAATTTTAAATTATTTTATTAAGTAAAAATACAGGCAGTATGTTTACTTAGTGTTATCTAAAAATTACTATATTATTAACAACTATATAGAGGAAATATGGAATATAAAAGAACTTTAAAGGATGTACAAGGACTAACTGCTGATGAGCATGACC
>CAIKLL010000110.1 GCA_903828265.1 uncultured Rickettsiales bacterium | reverse complement strand
GTGAAAATAAAATTTTTTCAGATTTCCAGGATACAGGCTATAATAGATCTATGGCTATATTAGAAAATTTAGAGAACTCAGATTTTTTGGGGGATAGCGGAAAATATCTTCCATTCTTCCATAGATATCCATGCTATCCTGATCCTATGTATGATATATCTGAAAACAATGGTATTCAATTTGAACATCAAAATCTGGCGGTAAAGATATTTACAGACACATGCTGCAATAGCTGTAGTCATAAATCAGAATCTGATCATAATTAATGCTATAATATACCTATGACCGATCCAGATATCAGACCAGATGCAAGATGTTGCTCAGGCTGCACATGCGTAGCTGCTCATTCATCTCTTCCATATGATGAAGAAGCTTAAGCTTTTATACTAATAAATTTTTGCTTTTTAATTTATTGTATAAACTCTCCACAATAACCGCTAGTGCTGGCTCACTTTCCTTTATAGACTTTTCAATTTGATCTTCAGGCATTTGGCCTCTCCTACACATTTGACGGTTATCATCATTAATGCTTTCTAGCATAAATTTCATAACTTCTTCTTTTGTCATTTTATTCTCCATAGCTCGTTTATATTAAGTATATCAAAAACATTTTAGAATTGCAAGTCACCATTTGCCTATAGGACATTTTGCTTTTTGCAAAGTAGTTTTAAGTTTCATAAAACATCCACACTTCTTACATGTTTGTATTTTAGGTCTAAACCATTCACAGGTTTTACAAATTTCGAGGCGGGATATAGAAATCTCTTCTGGCGTCTTATCTCCATTAATTAAATCCCAAGGCTTAACATTATCTGACATATATAAAGTATATCCTATATGACGATATAAGACTATTGACGTATATTCCCATAGTGGACTTTGGCTTATACTTAAATACCCCCGCAAATCAGGGATATAACCGTTATTAGACATATTGGAAGTTTCTTCCATAGTTGTCTATGGGAAGGTTTGTATAACCTCTATTTCGGCGCCGATTTAATTTCCGCCAATTTAAAAATAATTATATTATCTCAAATACTGGTATAATATAATTTATGACTCCACAAGACTGGGCAGCCCTAATTTTATCTATAGCTTCTATTTTTGCAATTGTTGCTGGTGGAATCAAATGGCTCGTAAAACATTATTTAAATGAACTTAAACCTAATTCTGGATCCAGCCTAAAAGATTCTGTTAATCGGCTCGAAGAAAAAACTGATAAGATGTTTGATCTATTAATTGAACATATTTCAGATCATAATAAAAAGTAACATTAGTCATGATCCCAAAAATTATTTGGCAAACATATGAGCTAGATTATGATGATTTGCGGTATGACTATAGAATGGCCTCACTAACCTGGAAAAATTTAAATCCAGACTGGGAATATAGGTATTGTAATGCAGAAGCAAGAAAAATACACGTAAAAGAATATAGCGATGAGCTTTACTACTATTATGAATATTTAAGCCCAATAAACAAGGCAGATATTTGGAGATTATGCGTTTTATACACATACGGTGGCCTATATACTGATATGGACTCTGTTTGTCAAAACCCCATTGATCAGGTTTTTAGGAATAACATTAAAAGTAATAATTTTATACTTGGCCCTCAAATAAAAGATGGCATGGCGCCTAATGGGACAATGGCTTCTTTAGGACAATCTGATACAATAAAAAAAATAATTGATGATTTGCTAATAAGAATAAAAGATGAGTTTGTAAGAAATGGCAATGTAGTAAATGTTACTTTTTTTGAATTTGCTGCTATAGTTAAAAAATATAACGAAGAAATTGATTTTAATTTATTATCAGCATTGCACGGATATCATGAAAGAGACTGCTACTCATACACTTCAGATTTT
>CAIKLL010000109.1 GCA_903828265.1 uncultured Rickettsiales bacterium | reverse complement strand
GGTAGAGTCTAATATCAACGCTTTAGAACATCGTGGTTTAGATCGTTGTCCAGACAGAGGAATAGATAATTTTAGGAAATATGTATCTATGTCGATAGTAGTGTTGTGCGCCAGCAATACTAGTCCACTAAAAAAGAATTTGCGCCAAGCATACTAGTCCACCTCTGCGCCAGGTGAGAAGTCCACTTTCAAAAGAAAAAAACAGTGATAATTTAATTAACGCATTAGTTAATTAAATTAGAGTTTAAATTAAATTGAATGAGGAAACATAGTATGTCAACAATAAGAGAAATTCTGTATCAACATGCCAAAGGCAACAGTCAAAGACAAATATCCAGATCATTTGATCTATCCCGAGATACAATTAGAAAATATATCGATTTAGCAAAACAAGAGAATTTCAGCGTTTTGGTTAGTGATGCTGAATTAAACAAAATAGCTATCAAGGTTGAGGAAACATTATACAAACCCGACCCTATCCAAAAGTCTCAAGCGATGACTATTCTTGCCAAGTATCATGAAGAAATAGCCAATTGGCTGGGACAGCGCAGTATGACTCATACTCAAATCCAACGTTTATTATTAGCAGAAGATGTCAAAGTCAGTAATCGCAGTATTAATCGATACATCAAAAAATTCTTTCCCAAAACGCCTAAAAGTACTATCCATATGAAAACCGAGGCTGGTCAGGAAGGACAAGTGGATTTTGGTTATATTGGCAAGATGCAAGATAGTACCGGCAAAAGCAGGAAACTATATGTTTTTGTTATGACTTTGTCGCATAGTCGCTACCGCTATGTTGAGTTCTGTTTTTCGCAGGATCAGGTTAGCTGGGCGCAGTTGCATATCAATGCCTTTAATTTCTTTGGAGGAGCTCCTGTTCACATACTTCTAGATAATTTAAAAGCTGGAGTAATTAAAACAGATATTTATGATCCAACTTTAAATGAAACCTATTCGGAATTATCAAGATTCTACGGTTTTACTATAGATCCTGCAAAGGTTTATAAGCCTGAGCATAAAGGAAAAGTAGAGCGTTCTATTAGAATAGTTAGAGAGCAGCTTATAGCAGGTAAATTGTATCAAACTATTACTGAGGCCAATAATGAAGCAATAAAATGGTGCAAACATGAAATATCGCATAGAGTGTGCACTACAACTGGAGCCAAGCCAATTGATATATTTTTGTTAGAGGAAAAAGAACGCTTGATACCTCTACCTTCTGGTGTTTTTGATATTGCTATTTGGACTGTAAGCACGGTGCAAAAAGATCATCATTTTATAGTGAAAGGTAATTTTTATTCTGTGCCAACAAAATATATAGGAGAGGAGATTAGTGTTCGGATTGGCCTCAAAACTGTTAGCGCCTATTATAAACATCAAATCGTTAAAACACATCCAAGAAATTATGGCAGTGGTCAGTGGATTACCGACGAAAAAGATTACCCAAAGTCGGCTCTATATTATTTAGAAAACAATCCTAATAAATGCCTGAACGCAGCTCACACTATAGGTAATGCTACTCATCAAGTAACGACTAGAGTACTTGATTCAGGTGGTAGAATTAGTTTGCGTAAAGCGCAAGCAATTTTAAGGTTATCAGAGCAATATGGCAAAGATAGGCTAGAAGCAGCGTGTATGAGAGCAGTAAATTATGATAATTATGCTTACGAGGCTATATCTAATATTCTAAAAAATAAATTAGATCAACAAGTCACCGCGCACTCTACAGATGAAAGAGCTAAAAGTATTAAGGCTAGCGCTTATATTCGTGATTCTAAGGAATACAGCTCTGATATGGAGGTGAACTATGCCTAATTTACAACTTAATAATTTAGTGCAGCAACTAAAACTACCTGGTATTGGTGACAGTCTAGAAAGTAGGCTAAGACAAGCTAGAGATGCCTCAATGCCGTATGAAGAGCTACTTTTAATGCTCCTGCAAGATGAATTAGATAGCAGAGATCAAACATCTCTACAAAGGCGCGTTAGTCAAGCGAAGTTTGAAGAAGTAAAGACGTTCGAATCTTTTGATTTAAAACGCTATTCACTCAAAATAAGGCATGCAATTAACGACCTAATGACTGCAAAATTCATCAAAGAAAAGAATCATGTAATAATTATGGGTCCGGTTGGCACAGGCAAGACTCATTTATCGCAGTCACTTGGAATGTTAGCTTGCTTGCGTAATAAGAAGGTAAAATTTATCCGAAGCAATGAGTTACTGAATGAATTTTATCGCTCCAGAGCTGATTTTACATACGATGCTCTTTTTAAGCGCTATACAAAATTTGATGTATTGATTCTGGATGATTTTGGTTTAAAAACTTTATCAGCAGAGCAATCGTCTGACTTATATGATCTGATAGCCGCAGTGCATATAAATGCTAGTTTAGTGATTACAACAAATAGAAAAATCGAGACATGGTCAGAAATATTTTTTGATCCGGTGATGGCTAATGCTGCTTTAGATAGAATAGTTAATAATGCTTACCGCGTAGTTTTAGAAGGTGATTCATATCGGAAAAACTTTATACCAAAATTTAAAATGGAGGATGACAAATTGCAGCAAAAAAGTTAGTATGAAGTGGACTTCTCATCTGGCGCAGAGGTGGACTAAAATACTTGGCGCACAACAATATTAAGATTTT
>CAIKLL010000108.1 GCA_903828265.1 uncultured Rickettsiales bacterium | reverse complement strand
TATTAATAATAAATTTTTCATAAGCCTTGTTTTTTAAAGAGTTATTTATAATAAATATAAATAAACTTCTTTAAAAATAAATAATTTACATTTATTTTATTTATACCATTACTTAATATTATCACAGACTATATAGAAATGAATAATAAAATAAATTTTAGTTATAAAACAACTCTTCCTAAACAAGCGAATGCACCTTCCGTAAAAATAATCGGCGATGAAACGGAAGAATATATAGTTTCTTTCTACGTCAAAAGAAATGAAGAATTTTTATTAGTTTCTAGAGGTTTTTGCAAAGGAAATCAATCAATAATTTCGGGGTCTCATCAGTGGTTTGATTTTTGGCTTATACAAGTGCACAAAGGAATAGATTTAATTGCCCAAGATTTTTTTGACCCAAGAGGCAAAGTCGTTTTTATAAAAATGGATGCTTATGCATTAGGAGACAGCATAGCCTGGATTCCATATGTGGAAGAATTTAGAAAAATTTATGGTTGCACCATGATTTGTTCTACTTTTCATAATGATTTATTTAAAGATTTATACCCTGAAATTTTATTTGTAGCCCCTAACATAAACATAGATAATGTATATGCTCAATATTATATTGGAGCTCAAAATCAAGATGAAATAAAGTATTCTAACACAATTAGTGACGAGAATCCACTACAAGCAACAGCTTATAACAACTTAGGATTAGAGCCGAAGGAATTAAGACCTCAATTGGAAAATTTATTTTCAAGAAGAAAGTATGAAAAAAAATATGTTTGTATTTCTGAATATGCTAGCCACGAAAGTAAACACTGGAAGTATCCAGGGGGATGGCAAGCTGTAGTAAACTTTATAAATAGCAAAGGTTATGATGTCGTTGTAATATCAAAAGAACCTACAAATCTTGAAAATGTGATAAACCTAACAGGTAATTCACATATATTAAATAGAGCTCAAACGCTATTAGATGCAGAGTTTTTTATTGGGGTTAGTTCTGGTTTATCTTGGCTTTCTTGGGCTTTAGATACTCATGTTGTAATGATTAGTGATGTCACCCCCATAAATCACGAGTTTCAATCGAATATTACAAGAATATCTGCAAATCCAAACCTTCAAAAAGTTAATTACAACGCAGAAGGAGTCACTGATTTAAAAATTGTTATAGAAACAATTTCTAATCTATTAAGCTAAATTATCAATTCCAATGTTTTTCATGGAAAAAATCTTCCTCTACATCTTCAAAATTTTTGATTGTACCATGAGTCCCAACTCCTCCTCTGACATGACCCAATTCTGGAACAAAGATTACATATTGAGCCCTCTTTAGGTTTATCTCTGTTATTTCTCCTATGTATTCTACACTATTTCTTTTTAACTTAACCTCATCGCCAATAGAATATTTTGGATTTATATTACATTCTTCAACCCACTTTTCAATATGTTCATTTAAGCAGTTACGACATTCATTAGAAATACAATCCATATCATCGACCAAATTTCTGTCTGAATCAAATCCCATATCTTTTTCCAAATCACGAGCTAATTCATATCCATCAGAATCGAACAAATCAAAGCAAGAAAAATTTCTTTGTAATTCTTCTATAAAATATTCGAACTCTTTTTGACCCATTTGTTCTCCATCCCATTCATTAATCATCTCCGCCATTCTAACGTAAACGGGAAGCAAATCTATGGTTGTTTTAGTCGGCCTAGGAATTCTCATAGGTTTGATATCAAATAATTTTTGTTGCATAATTAAATTTTTATTATTTTATTAAATACTTGTCTCTTTTGCTAAGTAATGATATCCAGAACCTGGTTCTACAGACTCCAAAACTCTATAAGCACTTGATGATATGTGTGCGTATAATGGGTCACATGGTATGTATATAACTTTAAGGTTTGGTTTCTGATCCCACATATACCTTGACTGAGTATATTCATAATCAAAATCTGAAGAATTTCTTAATCCTCTAATTAAGACCACGTCAAATCCTTCATCTTCCTTTAGTCTGATATACCCAGTTAACATACCAAAGTGACCCTCAATATTTTTGGATGGCAATTGAGCCTTAACTCTATTAACTCCAATGTCTCTTATATTGTCAAAAACCAATTTCTTGGATAATTCACTATAATCCTTTATGGTCGATAATGTCTCTCTTGAAACTTTAGCGGGGTTTGATAAGACTGCGACAATAACATTCTCTTTGCCAAATATAGCTTCAGCCTTTTCTAATATATTTAGATGACCTATAGTAAAAGGGTCAAAAGTTCCAGGGAATATTGCTATTGTCTTTTTTTCTTTTTTCATAAAATAATAAGAAATAATATTATTTTTTCTTACGACCTATAATTACTTTATCTATAACACCGTAATCTTTAGCCTCTTTAGCAGTCATCCAATAATCTCTGTCTGCATCAGCTTGAATTTTCTCAATAGGCTGACCTGTGTGAAGAGAAATTATCTCATACAATTCTACTTTTAGCTTTTGAATCTCACGAGCTGTGATTTCAATATCAGAAGCTTGTCCAGAAGCGCCACCTAATGGTTGGTGCTGCATTAACCTAGAGTGTTTAAGCGCACATCTTTTTCCTTCAGCACCAGCAGTTGCAAGAACAAAAGCCATTGAAGCTGCCAAGCCTGTAACCATAGTACTAACATCAGGTGTGATGAAATTCATTGTGTCATAAATTGCTAGACCGCTATAAACAGAACCTCCAGGAGAGTTAAGATATATTGTGATATCTCTATTTGAATCTACAGACTCTAAAAACAACAATTGTGCGTTGATAATGTTTGCTACCTGATCATCAATTCCAGTACCTAAGAAAATGATTCTTTCCATAAGTAATCTAGAGAAGACATCCATCTGAGCAACATTCATCTGTCTTTCCTCAATAACATAAGGAGTCATACCTACAGGTCCAAAACCTAAACCTACTTTGCTTTTATAATCATGCAAGGTCATTGAGTTAATTCCCACATGTTTTACTGCATACTTTTCGAATTCATTTTTCATATATTCTATTTTTATTTTTTATTCTTTAATATTTTAAACCAATTTTTCCACTTATCTGAATCTGAATTTAATCTAAACTTAACAGAACTTCTTTTTAGTCCAATATGTTCAGCAGCCTCTTTAATAGTATTATAGATAAAACCTTCTATACTTACTGGTTGAGATGTTGGATTATTTTTAGACATCCATTCGGAATGTTTAGCATTACTTGTTCCAGTTTTTAATTCAGATAATTTTTTCTTTGTTTTTTCTGAGTGTTTTTTACCAAACCAAGGATGATTTTCACCCTTTATAGCGTTGCTTATATTTTTTTTGTGTTCTTCTGTAAGTTTTTTCTTTTTTTGTGATTCACTTAATTTTTTTTTATGCTCTTCAGAAAATTTTATGCCTTTAGTTTTTTCTCTTTTTTTATTAGCTATATTTATCTTTTCTTCATCAGTTTTTTTTAAAATCCACAAACCACCCCCATCGCCACCTATTGTTAAATTATAACCATTTTCAAAAGTATTATATTTTTTAATGTATTCAATTTCTTTTTCGTTTAATAAATTAGCACAATTTATATCTTTTTCTAATATAATCCTTTCAAACACTTCTTTACCATATTTATTTATAATTCTATTTGGAATTAATCCACCTGTAAAATATTCTTTTGAATTACCATTATGTTTACCAACATATTTTTTCCCATTTCTTTTATCTGTTAGCAGATATATGTAACCATTTATTTTCACAACTATTT
>CAIKLL010000107.1 GCA_903828265.1 uncultured Rickettsiales bacterium | reverse complement strand
CTTATCTCAAGAACTTCTTGACGATATAGAACAGAGAATGAATAATCAGCCCAGAAAATGCCTTGGTTACAGAACACCTACCGAGGTCTTTCATAATCGCAAATTGCAGTATGTTGCGCTAGATTATTGAATTCGCCATAAGTTAACAAAAATAAATAATTGGAGGATGTAATGTTTAATATGGTTAGTAGACTTACTACATATTTACCAAAAAGTCCTAGTGGAACCACTTTCCAAAAACTTATCAACAAACAAAAGTTCTGGCAAAAAGTAGAGACCAATGCAACGGTCTTAACTAGTACCGTGGCAGGGGGAATAATTGCTTCTCAAGCTTCAAATACAGCCCTTATACCTAGTTTTGTTGGTAAAGCAATAGGCGGAGTTGCGACACTTAGTGGATATTTTTATGGTTACAAAATTAAAAAATCATACGATAAGGAAATCGAAACGCTAGAAAATTTAAAAGCATTAACAAACAAAGAAGGAATGTTTTTAGCAACAGCTGATATAGAAGATATTAGCGATGTATCAACTTGGATCAATAAGCGATAATAGATAGGAATAATATTGATATTAGTACAGGTCATATTATTGATGGTAGTAATGCAAAAAAAATAACCAATCCATTTACTTTGCAAGCTATCATTAAAACACAATATGATAAAAATGATAATATGTCATATACAATAGTAGGGAAAGAAATCCAAGAAACTGATACACAATTAATGTCAAGGTTTGTTGAAACCGAAGAAGGGTTAAAAGTTTACAGCAATGAAATTATAGAAGATGTACCGGTTGTATATCTTACTGATGGTGATATTTATCGACAAGTACTTAAAGAGTACGGGCATCATCATGATGGTCAAGCATTTTTAGTAAAAGCTCTTGCTCTTAAACTTTCAGGCCAGAACGTTGACGGTTACGTAAAAGAAAAGTTGGCAAATTTTAAGACAACAAAGTGGAGCTTTAAAAGTTACGATACTCAAACTAAAGAAGAAGTAGCAAGGCTTGAAAATGAATATAGTAAGCTACAAGCTATAGCAGCTGACTATAAAGATCGCCTTAAAGCAATTAAACCTATGGATAGAAGTGAAGTAGATATTGATAATGGTTCTTTTGAGGTTGCTCTCGAAGAGGTTACTATTGCCGGTGATCATGATAATTATGCAGCTTCGCTAGAGGATATTGTATAATTTTTGCCTCAACTGTAGTTGAATTACATCTGACTTTTATCATAAAGGAAATCCAGAAAACAATTTTTAACTCTGGGTTTCCTTTTTTTATGACTAAATTAGTATTATTCAGCTAAAATAATAGTATTAATCTCCATTATTGCTGGATTTTATTCCGGTAGTTTTGCTAGATGATCTTGATTCCATAGATCATGATAAAGACTGGGGTCGATATTTCCTCCAGAAACGAGTATAAGAATAGTTTTTTGGTCACTATTTTCTTTTAACCAGTTATACGCAGCAGCCATACTAATAGCTGCGGAGGGCTCGCACGTAACCTTTGTTGTTTGCATAAGCCAAGCTGTCCAATAATAAATTGATTCTTCACTACAAGTATAGAAACCATCCAATTTTTTTAAATAATCAAATGTCCTTTGGCATATTGAAAGAGCTCTAAGGCCATCTGCTATAGTTTTAGGAGAATCTTCGAAACGTTTAATTTCTCCAGATTGTAACGATTTGTAAGCGTCATTAGCATTTTCGGGTTCAGCACCAATTAATTTTGAAGAAGGTGATAATAAATTTTTGGCAAGATAAGTTCCGGCTAGCAATCCACCTCCTCCACAGGAAGCAAATATTGCATCTGGTATTTTGATATTACGCTTTTTCATTTCTATTAAAGCTTCGTAACACATAGTACCAGCTCCGGCTATTGTCTGGTCATCGTCAGAAGGGTGCAAATAATAAAATCCGTTCTCACCATCTTTTTTGGAAAAAACCTCTGCTTCTGAACGGGTTTTTACTTCCATTACCTCAGCTCCATAGTATTTAGCAATTCTTTTTTTGATAGGAGAAACATTTTGTGGTAAATATACTCTTGCATGAATTCCAAATAATTTAGCAGTATAAGCCATAGCAAGAGCATGATTACCTGTGCTGTAAGCAACAATTTTATCAGGGATTTTATTACTTTCTTTAAGAGCCAAAAGATGATTAAGCACACCTCTTATTTTAAAGGAACCGGTTTTTTGCGTGGCATCCATTTTAAAATAAATCTGGCTACCTACCATTCTATTTAACGTCTCGGAGTATAAAAGAGGAGTATTATGGAGGTAATGACTAATTCTATTATACGCTTTTGCAACCATATCAGGAGTTTGCACTAGAAATCCTATTTTTTAGTTTTTATGTTCTACTTAAATAAGCTACGCTAATAATTAGCAAAGATAGCTACTTGATTTTATTAAGTGCCGCTATTATATAGCTTGTAATCTATTAAATATATACATAATTTTTTTTATAAAGGGTAATAAAATAATGAGCAATGAGAAGAAAACTTTACCGTTGTTAACTCTAAGGGATTTAATAATTTTCCCCGGTACCATTGCTCCGGTTTTTATCGGTAGGGAAAAGTCTTTAAATGCTTTACTTGCTGCAAAAAAAATGGATGACGGTCAGCATATTCTTCTGACTACCCAGAAAAAACATGATATTGAAGAACCGACTACAAGTGATTTATTTAAAATTGGAGTATTAGCTAAAATTATCCAAACTGTGAAGTTACCTAATAACAATGCCAAAATCCTTGTGGAGGTAATAAACCGAGTAAAGTTAGTTAATATTGAGGATAAAGAGATTTTTGTTGCGGATTATTTAATAATTCCTGATTCAGAAGTAAATAATCTTGAAGCTTTAAATCATGCCACTGACCAAGTGATGGAGGAGTTTCAAGAGTATGCAAAGAATAATAAAAAAATAAATCTTGAAGTTTTAAATATTCTTAATCAACAAAAAAATCCTACCTATATAACTAACCTGATAGCATCACATTTAGATATTAAGCTTGATCTTAAGCAAAGCCTGCTTGAACAAGTAGATATTCTAAAAAGAGCAGAAATGCTTATAGAAATTATTACTCGGGAATCAATGCAAATTGATACGGAACAACTAATACAGCAAAGAGTAAAAAAACAAATTGAAAAAACCCAGAGAGAATTTTATTTAAATGAACAAATGAAGGCCATCCAACAAGAGATGGAGGGGGGAAGCGAAAGATCCGATTTTTTTGATCTCGATAAAAAAATAAAAAATCTTAAACTTTCTAAAGAAGCCAAAGAAAAAGCTAATGCAGAATTAAAAAAACTTAAGATGATGAACCAGATGTCGGCAGAGTCATCAGTAGTTAGAAATTATCTGGATACTTTGCTTTCAATGCCTTGGGGGAAAAATACTAAGGCTAGTATTGATATAAACAAGACTGAAATGATATTAAACCGTGATCATTATGGGCTTAAGAAAGTAAAAGAAAGAATCATTGAATATTTATCTGTTCTAAAACGTTCCCGGAAAATAAAAGGACCCATCCTATGTTTTATTGGTCCGCCTGGAGTGGGTAAAACATCTTTGGTAAAATCTATTGCGGAAGCAATGGGTAGAAAATACTGCAAGTTCGCCCTTGGGGGAGTTAGAGATGAAGCTGAAATCAGAGGTCACCGTAGGACCTACCTTGGTTCTATGCCGGGTAAAATTGTTACTTTAATTAAGAAAACAAAAGTAGATAACCCCGTACTTTTGCTCGATGAAATTGATAAAATGAGTGCCGATTTTAGAGGGGATCCGGCTTCCGCTTTGCTAGAGGTGTTGGATCCTGAACAAAACGCGCATTTTGCTGATCACTATTTAGAAGTAGAGTACGATTTATCAAATATAGTATTTATTGCTACGGCAAATTCCTATGATTTACCAAGAGCTTTACTTGATCGTATGGAAATTATTAATATTGCTGGTTATATAGAAGAAGAGAAACTACAAATAGCAAGAAATCATTTGATACAAAAACAGTTAAAGCTTCATGGAATGAAGCCTACTGAACTAATTATTCCCGATGAAACTATTCTTGAATTAATCAGATATTATACCAAAGAAGCAGGTGTTAGGGCGCTAGAAAGAGAAATTGGAGCGTTAGCTCGAAAAGTTCTAACCAGAATTTTAAAAGATAAAAAATTGAAATCAGTAACTATAAATCCGTCAGATTTGGAAGAATATCTTGGTGTTAAAAAATATAGATTTGGGCTAGCGGCGGAAGAAGATCAAATAGGGAGCACTACAGGTCTTGCTTATACTGAGGTCGGGGGTGATTTACTGACTATTGAAGCAGCTTCTTTTCCTGGTAAAGGAGGAGTAAAAGCTACTGGTAAACTTGGAGAAGTAATGAAAGAATCAGCAGATGCGGCTTATAGCTGCTTTCTTTCCAGAGCAAAACAATTGGGGCTGGCTGAAAAGGAATACAAGAATATGGATATTCATATACACGTGCCGGAGGGAGCAATACCCAAAGACGGTCCGTCTGCCGGCATTGCCATATATACCACTATTGTCTCTCTCATGACCAAAAAGCCTGTCAAGAAAACGGTTGCCATGACGGGAGAAATTACTTTGAGAGGAAAAGTATTACCTATCGGTGGACTGAAAGAGAAATTACTTGCCGCTAGTAGGGGAGGAATTAAAACTGTTCTCATTCCGGTTGATAATGTAAAAGATTTAAAAGAAATACCGGACAATATTAAAAATACCCTTGAGATTATTCCAGTAGCAAGAATTGAAGAAGTATTAAAAAATGCCCTTGTGTAGAAAAGGGCTTAAAGTTACAGTGACAAATTTTTTGTGTATGTTAATTTGTATTTTTACTCTTCTTTAATTTATCATAAATTGTCATAGCCTCGGTAATAAAACCACTAGGACTTGATAGATTTGCAGGTAAAATTACTGTATTTGATTCTTTGGCTAAATGAGCAAAAGATTCTACATATTGCTGGGCAACTTTTAAAGAAACAGCTTCTGACCCTCCCTCTTTTTTAATGGAACTTGCTACAACTTCTATAGACTTGGCCGTAGCTTCGGCCACAAATAATATAGCTTCTGCTTCCCCTTTTGCTCTATTAATTTGATCAGTATAGGCTGCTTCCGAGGCAAGAACTACTTGGGCTTTTTCCCCTTCGGAAATATTAATCTGAGCTTGCCTGTGGCCTTCAGATTCTAGAATTTTAGCCCGTTTTTGACGTTCAGCTGCTACTTGCAATTCCATGGCTTGTAGGATAGATTTAGGAGGTTGTATATCCTTAATTTCGTATCTCATACATTGGATACCCCAGTTAACTGCTGCTAAATTTATAGAGGTAACGATTGCATGATTTAAGGTTTCTCTTTCCTCAAAAGTTTTATCAAGCTTTAATTTACCTATTTCTGACCGCATTGTGGTTTGGGCAAGTTGAGATATCGCATAATAAGGATTACTTACACCATATGATGCTGCAACAGGATCAACGATTTTTACGTATAATACTCCGTCAATTGAAAGAGTAACGTTATCTTGGGAGATAGCGGTCTGGGCATGAACATCGATGGCTTGTTCTTTTAGCGTATGTTTATAGGCAATACTTTGAATTATAGGAATTATTATAGTTAAGCCTGGTTCAAGTACTCGGTCGAATTTACCTAAATTTTCGAGTACCCACGCTTCCTGTTGTGGGACGATCTTAATCATTTTAACTAGTAATATGATAGCAAGTACCCCAAAAATTAGCAGCAATATTTCCATAACTATTTCTCCTTCTAAGTAAATATTTAATTATGATTCTTAATTCCTGTAGCAACTATATCATGGTTTTTATTAATTTACTCTTAAAATTAGCAATATAAGAAATACTTT
>CAIKLL010000106.1 GCA_903828265.1 uncultured Rickettsiales bacterium | reverse complement strand
TTATATTTGACTATTTTATTATTAAAAATGTAATTTATTCTAAGTAAAAATGATGTCTACTAAAATAGCAATCAGTCAATTTAAATCACATTGTCTTGAAATAATTGAAAAACTGCAGACTAACGGGCAATCAATTATTATTACTAAAAGAGACAAAGCAGTAGCTAAAGTATTGCCTATCGATAATAAAAAAGTTTCTTTATTTGGGATGCTTAAAAATAAAGCTGAGATAAAAGCTAACATATTAGAATCAATTGACGAAAAGTGGGACGCAGAGCATGAATAATCCTATAGTACTCGATACCCATATTTTACTATGGGCATTACTACAACCCGAAGAATTATCAGAAAATATTAAACAGCAAATAAGTTTAGCGCAAGATAACTCACAATTATTCTTAAGCTCCATTTCTCTATGGGAGATTGCCATGCTGAAATTTAAAAAGCGCATTAATATTTATGAACCTATAAAAGATTTCCTGGAATCTATAGCCAATATTAACGGATTATTGATTAAAGATATTTCTCCGGAAATCGCAGCAGAAAGTGTTTCTCTGATTGATGACTTTCATGGTGATCCGGCTGACAGAATTATTGTAGCTACCGCAAAATGTTATGGGGCAACACTACTTACTAGAGATCAGAAAATCCTTAGCTGGGCTAATTTAGGGCATATTAAATCATTATCAGCTTAAATAGGTTTAAAAGCAGTTATTAGAAACAAATAAAAAGAATTATGAACGTAAATAAAATTAAAAATGCTTTCTCCTTTATTGGAATGGAGGGTCTTGCAACAAAAATAACTACCCTTTCTCTGATTTCAGGTATAGGTATTCTGCTTTTTACTCAGCATCTTATCTTTTCGTCTTCCAGCAAAGGATTACATTTACCTCAAAATCCTGATTTTGTTAAAACTAACTTCTCAAGAGAGGATTTTATCAATGGTGAAGTATTTTCTGGAGAATTAATAAACGAGTTAATAGTTTTACCAAGTGATCGCCTTTCTAGACATGCTTTACATAATGTTTATATGAGATCCCAGAATTTTATTAACCTATCCAATGCTAATAACTCAAAATGTATGATACTTGGAAAAGCTTACCCTACTTCTTTGCGCAATTCAATTGGCACCTCAATCCAGGCTGTTATTGATATTGAGTTTAATGAAGTTACCTGTGAAGTTAGTGGTATTATTGAAACCCACGAAATAGATGGTCACATAATGAATATAATAGCAGAAACAGTACCGGCATCAGTTGCATTCAAGCAAAAACTACAATCATTAGAAAATAAGCTAAAAACAGAAACAGATAAAAAAAGGGTTGCAGTTCTTAAATCCCAAATTAAAAAAATTGAAGAAGCAGGCCCTGCTCTGGTTCTTCCGGCTCATACACAAATCCAAGGCCGCATTATTCAAAAAGATGATAAGGTGGTTATTGAAACTCTAAATAAGTGAACAAATATCAGCTTTTTATGACAAGAACAAATACTAATTGGCAACCTATAGATAGATTACCGCTCTTTGTTGACTTAATTGAAAAAATGTACTGCGATACACAAGCAAAAATAACAATACTCACTCAGACCAAAGATTATGATATTCTTGATATTGAATTATCATCTATTATGCACGTAATGCATAGACAAAGAGAAAATTATAATATACTTAGGGAACAGTTAAATATTTGGAAAGGACAAACCAAAGATTCAACGTAATGCCACGGTGAACCCGGCTTGCAAAAAGGTTAGTTTTATAGGATAATATTCCAAGGGAGGAGGTCTGTAATTTTTTTATGGTTATAATCCTGGATGGTAGCTAGTACCTTCTGCAGGTATAGATGTGGGTTGATGTT
>CAIKLL010000105.1 GCA_903828265.1 uncultured Rickettsiales bacterium | reverse complement strand
GCTTCATTGTGTTTGTCACCTCCCACAATGCAATGGTTAGTTCTATGCTGGTGGTTAGCCTTTGCATAGGTCGGATTCTTACCAACTGATTCTTACGCACTTCCCTTGGCGCACTACATTAGCTTTCTCGTTCTCAGAATTTGGAAAGTCAATAATTGTAGCACATGGCGGAGAGAGAGGGATTCGAACCCTCGATAGAGATATGATCCCTATACTCCCTTAGCAGGGGAGCGCCTTCGGCCACTCGGCCATCTCTCCATGTCATGCTAGATATAACATTGAATTTTTTACTTTTCCAGCTTTATTTTACTAAATAGAGCAAAATGTTATAATTTCTGTGGGCTCTACAATCCATATAAACTACTTTATCTTACTAACAATAGCAAAAGCAATAGCAACCGGATAATCATCTGAGAGAGAAACATAAATAGAATAATTATCAAGGTAGCTGTGTGTTTTATTAAAAATTTTTGCGCTGGGTACTCCTCGCAAATCATTAAATATTGCTATCTCTTTAAAACTCATATCAGCTCCAATACCAAGACCAAAAGCTTTTGATATTGCCTCTTTAGCAGCAAATCTTTTTGCTAAATACAAGCACTGTTTTTCTTTATTTAATTTCCAAAAATCTTTTATTTCAAGCTCATGATAATTCTTGTTCAAGAACTTCTCTCCAAATTTTGCATATAACTTCTCTATTCTGGGTACCTGCACTATATCAGTACCAATACCTACAATAAAGCTAGGTAAATTTTGCATTTTGATTTTTTGATTACTATTTTACTTAAGCCCTTTAGTTACCAAGACCGGCTACAGCTATTAATTCTGCATTTTTAAGGTTAACATTTGTAATAAAAGCTCTCCTAAAATCAAGATTATTTAACTTAGTTGAGCTTAAATTTGTTTGATTTAAAATTGTTTTCTTTAAATTAGCGTTAGTAATTTCTGATCCAGAAAAATCCGATCCAGAAAAATCTGCGTTACTAAAATCTACATCCTTAAACACACAATTTATGAATTTAGCATCAATCATTTTTGTATTGTATAGAAGTGAATCACTAAAATTTACTTGCTTTGCTTCAAGCCCCGAAAAATCCATGTATGCCATGTTTAAATTTGTTAAATCACGGCTGGCAATTACTTCCCCGATTGAATTATAAGAGTCTATGATTACCATATTAGCTAACCCTTTATTATTAATGAGAATAGTACGCGATATTGGCGAATTAATTATTACTGAGGCGATATTAGTGACCTCTCTAATTTGAGAATTACTAATTGGAGAATTATTAAATACTACTTCCTCAAGATTGGATTTTATTAAAGCTATCTTGCCAAGCACACTAGCCGTAAAATCTGCTCTTTTAATTTCTGATTTTAGGAAAATCGCCTTACTTAAATCTGAGTTTTTAAAGGAAGAATCTTCTATACTATGATTTTCAAATAAAGAGGCCGTTAAATTAACTTTAACAAATTCTCCCTTACTTAAAATACTATTTGAAGAACGAATATTACTTAAATTAGAATTAGAAATTTTAAAATCTTTCAAAGAAGCTTTGTCGAAATCCCCATTAGTGATTGAAACATTATCCATGTAAGAATTGACAATATCAGCCCCAATAAATTTTGAATTATCTAAGTATGTATCTTGGATTCTGGTCGATTTTATCCCTCCTCCGTTAAATACCGCATCTTTCATATTACAATTGCTAACTAATATTTTATCAAACAGCACTCTCTTAAACGAAGCATAGGGAAATAAAGAAGAGGTAAATTTTGTATTCCCAGTAAATTTAGCATCATCTAAGATAACTTGGCTAAAATCTCCTTCCATAAACACTCCGTCTATGGATTCAATTTCACTTAAATCAGAAGACTCAAAGCTGCAATTCTGAGTTGCTACATTTGTTAATTTTGCCTTTCTCATATCAACCCCAAAAAAAGCAGAGTTTTTAATATTGGCATTAACAAATACCGAAGATATTAAATTAGCTTTTTGAAAATTAGAACTCTCGATTACAGTATCTTGGATAGTGACTTTTGATAAGTTAGCCTTATCAAACCTTGAATTGTGAATTTTAGTTCCGGTAAATTCTGCCTCTTCAAAATTGCAATAAGAAAAATCTGAATCTATAAACTGTGATTTATTAAATACAGAGGCCTGAAAGTCAGCGCCTTCGGCTGTAAAATTACTGAATACGACTCCTGAAAAATCACTTTCTTGAATAGTTGCACCTTGGAAATTAACATCATTTAAATTACACCCAGAAAAATCAGCTCTGGCTATTTCAGCTCCTGAAAAATCAATACCCGATAAATCAGCTCCAGAAAGATTAACCCCTGTTAACTTTATTCCTTTTAGATTAGTGCCGAATGTGGTTTTTATATCCAGAGGTTGCTTTTTGCGAGAACGAGAATAAATATATTCTCTTATTTTATCATTCTCAACTTGTGACAACTGCCCATTACTTGAAATATTTTCATCGCTGCACGCCAATAAAGCAAATAAAAAAGGAAGAAAAAATAATTTTTTCATAAAAGAATAATATAATTTGTAAGTCAGTAAGTAATTAAGCAAGCTCAAGTTCTTTATCCTGATCTGTTATTTTACTTGCCGAATGTATACTTAACATTTTTAGCTTTCTATGCAACGCTGATCTTTCCATTCCTACAAACGTCGAGGTTTTTGATATGTTATTATTAAACCTATTCATTTGCGCAGATAGATACTGTCTTTCGAATACTTCTCGTGCTTCACGTAGCGGCATAGACATCATATCTAAGTTATTATCAGGCTTAGGTATATTCACACTATTATTTATAATATCTTGTGGCAACATATCGGTTTTTATTTTTTCTAAAATTCCTGCGCCTGGTGGATTCATTATTAAAGTCCATTCAATAACATTTCTAAGTTGCCTTACATTACCTGGCCAATGATAAGCCTGCAATGCTGCTATTGCTTCATCCGAAAACTCTCTCTCTTTCAACCCAGAAAATCTCGATAACTGCTTAATAAAGTACTTTACTAATAAAGGTATGTCTTCTTTCCGTTCTGCCAAATTCGTTACATGAAGCGGAACAACATTCAATCTAAAATACAGGTCCTGTCTAAATTTACCTTGCGTAATTTCTTCCTGCATGTCTTTAGTTGAAGAGGTGATAAATCTTATATCTAATTTTACTGCCTTATTATTTTTTATAATAGTCTGATCTTGCAAGAATTTCAGCAATTTATTTTGTATAATCAGGGGCAAATCACTTACTTCATCTATATATAAAGTACCGTTGTGAGCAGCCTCTAAAACGCTAATCCGTTTGTCAAAGACAGTTCCCTGCTCCTGCTTCTCTTCATCCCCGAACAGTTCCTGCTGTATCTTAGTTACCGTAAGAGCAGTAGGGCTAAAAACTATAAAAGGACCGCTTGCTTTTCTTGATTTTTTATGTATTAATCGTGCTGCCAATTCCTTACCGCTACCTACACCGCCATGAATCATTACCCTCCCGGAGGTCGGAGCAACTTTTTCTATTTCAGATTTCAGCTTAGTAATAACTGAAGAAGATCCTATAAATTCTGTTTTATCAATAACTTTAGAGCGTAACTCTATATTTTCCCTGCGTAATTTAGATACTTCGCAAGCTCTTTTTAACAAAATTATTAGCTTATCATGGGTAAATGGTTTTTCTAAGTAATCATAAGCTCCCATTTTTATAGCACTTACGGCAGTCTCGATAGTACCATGACCGCTAATTACTATAACCGGCATCAAAGGATACTGTTTTTTTATTATTTCCAAAATACCTAGCCCGTCAAGTTCACTCCCTTGTAGCCAAATGTCAAGTATAACTGCATTCGGTACCTTTTCAGCAATTGCTTTAAAAGCTTGAGTGCTATTTGCCGCAGTTCGACTGGAAAACCCTTCATCTTTTAAAATATCGGATATTATGTCCCTAATATCCATTTCATCATCTATTACAAGAACATCTAACGCCATAAACCTTCCCCAATATAAAAACTATTCTATCCAATTAACCTTAACTAGAATGTATTAAACACTTAACTATAATAAGTACACTTTACGTTATCTCTATAAAAAATATAAATCAACATAAATAATAGCATTTATGCAACATATTGTTCTAATTTTTACAAAAAAGTTAAAATATTAATAATTAAAAAGATCTATTTTATTTTAATTCTTAATTCTTCGGTATTAAAAGTTAACCTTACGCATCCTCCACCTTCTTCTCTGTTAAAAATATTTAAAGTACCAAGATGGTCTTGTACAATTTTTTCTACGATAGCAAGACCAAGTCCTGTACCTTTTGCTTTAGTCGTAAAATAAGCTTTTGTCGCATTTTCTAAAACTTCAGGACCAAAACCCAACCCGTTATCTGAGAAAGAAATAGCAACAAAATCTCCATCTGCCATAATCTGCACAGTAATTTTCTTCTGATAACTAACGTTTTCAAGTGCATCCTCAGCATTTTGTAATAAATTAACCACCACCCTATTTAACTGCGCGATATCACATACTAATTCAAATGTTTTTACATTTGAAACAACACAGTATAAAATTTTATCATGGATAAGGCGTCTTGCATCCACTAATTGATTAATAATTGATACTATTTCATACTGTGAAAATACAGGTGAAGGTAACCTTGCGAAATTCACAAACTCTGAGACTATCATTCTAATTTCATTAGAATTCTTTATAATATTATTTAAGTATTTCTCAAAAGAATCCCTATCTTCCACTTGGCTTTTAAATTTCTTCAATAACCTCTCGGCGGCAAGTTGTATAGGCGTTAATGGGTTTTTAATCTCATGCGCTACCTTTCGTGCTACATCAGACCAAGCAAGGGCCCTCTGTGCAATAACTAAATCTCGTTGCTGACGATCTATTTGTTTAACCATTCGGTTAAATGCTAACGACAATATTTTTATCTCATCTTTTTTTAGACCTTCTTCAGGCACTTGAGCCGTTAGATCACCATTTTTTACTTTTTCTGCAGCAATTACCAATTCTCTAATGGGTTTTACAAGCTGTTCAGCAAAATGTCTTCCCCAAATAACTGCAGCTAAAAGTAAAATTATTGCTAGTAAAATAAAAATTAGAGCAAATTTTACTTCCAGATCAAATATATGACTTTTTAACCTGAAATATTCTTGAGCTGCTCCATTTGTTCTATTAATATGATCAATTATTTTCTCGTCTATTAACCTTCCTATTAATAGATAAGTATCATTATAATTCCTTAGTTTTATTAAAATCCTCAGTTTAGTGGGATCAGAAGAAATTTGTACTACTTCTCCTTTATTAGCTTTATCAAAAACATATGGTGGGATAGTTAAAAAAGTTAAAGAAAAGCTTAAAGCTGTTTGAGCTAAAATAGTATTGGTATCTTTTTTAAAAATTATTGCTTCATCAAGGGCTCTCATTTCAGCTTGCCCGGTAAGGATCTCTTGAAATAATTCAGGATTATAAACCAGCTTATAATATAAGTCGTCATAATCATCAGAAATTGAAATAGCCGTCTCCTTTAATTGTAATATATGTTCATTTATATAAGATTCTCCGACTATAATTGATTGTTCTAAAACCCTAGAAACCTTATTGTCAAACCATGATTGCACTCCAAAATTAAAAAAATAAGTTGAAAAAATTGCAACGATAATTGTGGGTACTGCCGCGCCAAAACTGAAAGCGATTATTATTCTCTTTCTTAGCTTATATACTCTTTCTCTAGTTCTTTTAACAAAAAGAAACAAACTAGAAAATGGGCTATTTAATAGTAAAATAATAAAAAATAGAGAACCTAGAAGAATAATTAACATTAACCCAATAACACTTACTGGATCAACTTCTTTGTGCTGAAATTCTAGATAAACAAAAAAACTGTTAACTAAAAAAAATATTATAGCTGCAGCTATAATATATGGAGCAGGTTTACTGTAGCGGTGTTTAATTATAATTTGCCGTAATTTTCTTAAAAACATATAACAAGCACCTGAAATTAGCAAATATCTTATATTATAGACCCAGCTCCTTCATTTTTTTTCTTAAAGTATTTCTATTAATACCTAATATTTTTGAAGCTTTGATTTGGACACCGTTAGTATGACTAATAGTTTTTCTAATCAGAGCCCTTTCAACTTCCCTTACCACTCTTTCATATAAACCAGTCTCAGGAGATTTTCCTTCATGCATTTCAAAAAATTTATCGATTTTTACTTCGATTGCATCAATTATGGATTTATATTCCGTATCTCTCATAAAAATAACTTACTATTAAATGGAATTATAAAATTCCTGTATTTTTTCCTTTACTTCATCAGCATTGAAAGTCCGGTTGATAAACGCTCTAAATTCGCTAGAATTTGGAAGACCACTACTATACCATCCCAAATGTTTCCTAGCCAATTTTACTCCGGCATCTGCGCCATAATAATTTATCATATCATCATAATGATTTAACACAATTACAAGCTGGTCTTTTAGAGGAGGGTCAGGTAATTTTTCACCTGTTTTTAAAAAATGGGCAATCTGAGAAATAAGCCAAGGTTTGCCATAAGCACCTCGCCCGACCATTATACCGTCGGCACCTGATTTCTGCAGAGCTTCTTTTGCAGAATTGAAACAAACTATATCACCGTTTGCAACAACAGGGATCTTTACCGAGTTTTTTACTTTAGAAATAAATCCCCAATCCGCTTTTCCAGTATAAAATTGACATCTTGTTCTACCATGTACCGTGACCATTTTTATTCCTGCATCTTCGGCTATTTTTGCAATAACAGGAGCATTTTTTGTGTTATCATCATCCGGTTCTCATTTTTAAAGTAACCGGAATTTTTACCGCTTTAACAGTAGAATATAATATTTCAGCTGCAAGTTTTTCGTCTTTCATCAAGGCTGAACCGGAATAACCACCGACGACTTTTTTTGCAGGACAACCGAAGTTCAAATCAATGATTTTAGCACCCATATCTTCATTCATCTTAGCAGAATCGGCAATAACCTTAGGCTCGCAGCCTGCTAATTGGACACAAGCACCGGTTGCATCATCGTGCAATATAGCAGATTTTTTTATCGATTGGCGAGATTGAACAATCATAGCCCTGCTTGCTACCATTTCCGAGACAACAAGACCAGCACCAAACCTTTTAACCAATTTTCTATACGGTAAGTCAGTCACCCCAGACATCGGAGCAAGGATCACAGGGCTTGATAACTCAATATTGTCAATATAAATTGTCACTTGTAATTTTATTTTTAGGAAAAACATATTTTATAACATATATAAAGGACAAAATCACTAAATAATTCACTCATCAGCATTAATAACAGAAATTAAATAGACCAATCTTCTTGTTAACTTTATTATAGGAAAAACATATTTTATAAACTAAGATTCATTACCCTCGAACTTGTTAAATTAGTCAAAAAATATCATGGATAAACAAACAATATTAATTACCGGTGCTTCCAGCGGGCTTGGTTATGAACTTGCTCTCCAATATTCAAAACCACATATCAGGTTAATACTTGTTGGAAGGAACTTAGATCAATTAAATAAAATAGCTAATTTATGCAGCATCAGAGGGGCTGAAACTTATCTACTTGCCCTAGATATAAGAGAAAAAAAAGCTTTAAACAAACATTTAACAAATTTTTCTACACAATATGGAATTGATGTTGTAATTGCTTGTGCCGGAGTTTCCGCCGGGACTTTACAAGGACCAGAAAGTCCATCTCAAGTTGAAACAATATTTGAAACTAATATTAATGGAGTTTTGAACACAATAATGCCTATAATACCGCACATGATTACAAGAAAAAAAGGAAACATAACTATTATTAGTTCCATGGCAGGTTTAATTGGTCTTTCCAGTGCTCCTTCATATTCCGCGAGCAAAGCATGTATAAGGGTCTTTGGGGAAGCATTAAGAGGATACCTAAAACAATATAACGTGCATACAACTGTTGTTATCCCGGGTTATATTAAAACTCCCATGACTGATGTTAATAATTTTCCTATGCCTTTTATGATTTCGGTAGAGAAAGCCGCTGAAAAAATAATTAAAGGAATTAGTAATAATAAAGAAGTAATAGTTTTTCCAATTACCATTTACCTTCTTCTTAAATTCTTAAGCTTCTTGCCAAATCAGCTAATAGATTATATAAACTCTAAACTCCCCGGCAAACCGGCTTTCGAAAACAAAAAGCTTAAGAAACGTGATTAAAAGTTTTTAAATAGAATACTTTTTATTGGACGAGATATTTCTATTATTTTTGAGAATTTTTTTTCCATACGTAGTATAGAACTAATGCTCCCACTAAAACAAGAAAAACGATATTGACTTGTTTTAAGTACTTTTTTATCAAGTGTTCATTCTCACCGATAACATACCCTAATGAAATCAAAACTGCACACCAGATAGTTCCACCAAGTAGTGTATATAAGCAAAAAGATTTCAGATCCATTTTAGCAAGACCAGCAGGAAACGAGATAAAGTGTTTAACTCCTGGAAGGAATCTACCAGTAAAAACTGATATTCCCCCATGGCTCGCAAAGAACTTTTCTATTTTTTCCAATTTAGATCGATTGATAAAAAAATATTTTCCTTTATTCGTAAATAATTTTCTTCCAAAAAAATATGCAATATAATAATTTGCTAGGGAACCGCCAAGAGTTCCAACACTACTTACTAGCAAGACTAATAATCCATTCATTTCTCCTTTATGTACCAGATATCCCGCTGGAATTAAGGTAATCTCTGCCGGTATTGGTATAAAAGTACTTTCAATAAAGGTCATAATAAGGATACCTAAGTAACCTAGGCTTTCTACAAACCAAACAATCTCAAGAAAAATTTCGTACATTACTATTTATATAACCCTTATTTAGATAAGTTAAGTTAGCACATTTTTTTAAATGTGATTATAAGTTAGTAATTTTAAAATACTAGTTTAAAAATCTTGTAAATTAAAATTTCTTACTTAAAATTCTGAATCAGTAAATTAAAACAAACTTATAAGTCGAACAATAGCCTTTCCGGGTTTTCAATAGAGTTTTTTACTTTAACCAGGAAAGTTACTGCATCCTTACCATCAATAATTCTATGGTCATAAGATAGAGCAATATACATCATTGGACGAATTTCAATCTTACCGTCAATAGCTACCGGTCTTTCTTGCGTATTATGCAAACCTATAATACCACTTTGGGGAGGGTTTATAATCGGAGTTGAAAGTAACGAACCGTACACTCCTCCATTGGTAATAGAAAATGTTCCTCCTGTTAAATCGGACATTGCAAGTTTGCCATCTCGAGCCTTAGTTGCTAAATACCCTATTTCTTTCTCAACTGCAGCAAAACTCATTTTGTCGGCATCCCGGAGGACCGGTACTACCAAGCCTTGCTCAGTACCAACAGCTACCCCTATGTCATAGTAATGCTTATATATTATATAATCCCCATCTATTTCAGCATTTACAGCAGGTATCTCTTTTAAAGCATTTATAACAGCTTTAACGAAAAATGACATGAAGCCGAGCTTAACGCCATGCTTTTTCTCAAATTCCTCACGATGTTTTTTACGCAAATTAATTACGTTTAACATATCAATTTCATTAAAAGTAGTAAGAATAGCTGCTGTATTTTGTGAATCTTTCAAACGCTGAGCTATAGTCTTTCTAAGACGAGACATTCTTACTTTTTCTACGGGTTTACCTCGTGGTGTAACAGTTTCCGTTTCGGAAGCTTTTGCCTCAGTTGTTACTAGAACATTTAGAACATCTCCTTTATTTATTCTACCGGATTTTCCGGTTCCTGCAATAGTTGCGGGGTTTAGGTTATTCTCTGTTACTAGTTTTTGTACAGAAGGTGGCATAGTACTTACCGGGTCAACCTTTTTTTCATGAATTGTAGAAACTTTAGCTTCTATGCCAAGGGCGGCAGCAGGCGCAGCTTTCTGATTTACTACTGTATTTTTATTAACTTCTCCGGCTTTTATAGTACCCAAAACTTGACCGATACTAACGACATCTCCCTCGTGCTTTAAAATAGTATCTAGCATTCCTTCTGCCGCAGCACTAACTTCTAAAGTAACTTTTTCCGTTTCCAGTTCAAGCAATAATTCATCAAGTTTTACCACATCTCCAGCTTTTTTATACCATTTGGCGACTGTGGCTTCAGAAACTGATTCTCCTAACGCCGGTACTACAATTTCAACACTCATAAAATTCTCCCATAATTTTTATAATATAAACCTGATCTTTTCACGGTTTAGGTTATTTAAAGCTCAAGAGCTTCCTCTACCAAAGCTTCCTGTTGTTTGTTATGAATATACAAATAACCGACAGCTGGAGATGCAGATCTTTCGCGGCCGGTGTAACTCAATTGTGCTTTAATACCGGCTTTTTCCAAACATGCATCTAACTGATGACGTATAAACTTCCATGCTCCCATGTTCCGAGGTTCTTCCTGACACCAAATAAATTTGGAAGCCTTCTGATATTTTTTCATAATTTTTATTACATCTTCTTCTATAAATGGAAATAATTGTTCAAAGCGAATAATAGAAATATTGTCTATTTTTCTTTCCCGCCTTAATTCAATTAAATCATAATAGACTTTACCGGAACAAAAAATTACTTTTTTAACTTTTTCAGACTTAATTTCCTTATCAACCTCATCTATTACCGGAATAAATTTTGTTCCTTTGTCCAGTTCTGTAAGGCTAGAAACAGCTAACTTATGGCGAAGTAAAGATTTAGGAGACATAACGATCAGCGGTTTCCTAAAATTTCTTTTAATCTGACGGCGCAAAAGATGAAATATTGAAGCTGGAGTTGTTGGGTAAGCCACACACATATTATCTTCTGCACATAATTGTAAAAACCTTTCCAATCGTGCTGAACTATGTTCGGGGCCTTGTCCCTCCATTCCGTGGGGCAAAAGTACCACAATACCGCTCATTCTAAGCCATTTTGTTTCAGCAGAAGAAATAAACTGATCAAAAATAATCTGGGCACCATTAGCAAAATCACCAAATTGGGCTTCCCATATCACTAAACGGTTAGGGTCTACTATTGAATAACCATACTCAAAGCCAAGCACTCCATATTCGGATAAATTACTGTCCGCAATTTCAAAAAATGCCTGATCTGTTGATATATTATTTAGCGGTTCGTAAATAGAGTTATCAGTTTGGCTATGGAGTACAGCGTGTCGATGAGAAAAAGTTCCTCTTTCGACATCCTGGCCGGTAATCCTAATAGGTGTCTTTTCATTAAGTAATGTTGCAAATGCTAGTTGCTCAGCGGTAGCCCAATCAATTGGCTGGTCATTTATGAGGTTATGAGTTCGGGCTTCAAATAATTTAGCCAATTTCGGATTTATGGAAAAATGCTCCGGTATACTACACAGTTTGAGCCCAATTTCCTGCAACACGGTTTTACTCACACCTGTTAACAGCTTATCATCACTAAGGCGATCAAAACCCGACCACTGTCCTTCTAGCCACTGCGCTCTTGGTTTATAATTTTTAACCTCATTAAATTCTGAATCTAAAAAACTCTTAAACTCTTGTTTCAATTGTTGATAATAATTTTTATCAATCAATCCTGCGTTACTTAATTTTTCTGCGTATATAGCCGCCGGCGTTTGTTTGGTTTTAATTACCTCATACATAACACTCTGCGTATACATGGGCTCATCACCTTCATTGTGACCATACTTACGATAGCAAACTATATCGACTACTACGTCTTTCTGGAATTTTTGCCTATATTCACACGCAATCTTAGTAACCAAAACTACTGCTTCTACATCGTCACCGTTAACATGAAATATTGGCGCACCCACAACTTTTGCCACTTCTGTACAATATCTACTTGCTCTTGAATCATAACTATTAGCTGTAAAACCGATTTGGTTATTAATTATTATATGGAATATTCCGCCCACATCATATGGAGCAAGGCCAGACATTACTAAACTTTCTGCTACTACTCCTTGACCGCAAAAAGCAGCATCACCGTGAATCAGAATCCCAACGACCTTGTTACGATCGCGGTTCATACAATCTTGTTTAGCCCTAACTTTACCGGCAACTACTGGATTTACAGCTTCTAAGTGCGATGGGTTTGCGGTTAAAGATAAATGAACTTTTTTTCCGGATTTGGTAGTTTTATCCGAAGAATAACCCATATGGTATTTTACATCACCTGTTACACCAAGGTCGCTTGGAAAAGCACTGGTCCCCATAAATTCAGAAAAAATGGCTCTATAAGGCTTACCCATAATTTTGGTTAATGTAGATAACCTTCCTCGATGCGCAAGACCAATTACAGCTTCTTCTGCTCCCGCAGCCGCGGACTCTTCAATTACTTTACCAAGGCTTATTATGGATGCATCTCCCCCCTCTACGGAGAATCTTTTGGCTCCAGGAAATTTCACATGTAAATACTGCTCAAACCCTTCTACTTCCACTAAATCCTGTAGTATCGCTTTTTGCTCTTCTAGGGATAGATTAATATGCGTGTTACTACTATCAAGTCTATTATATAACCATTCTTGGGCTACCGAATTTTCTACGTGTGAAAATTCAACTGCGACCGAACCAGAATAAGTTTTATTTAAAACCTCGACAAGTGTGCCAAGAGTAATGGTTTTTAGATCATCGAATTCCCCAGATACGTCTACTAACTCTGATAACTGACTAGTATTGAGGCCAAAATCCTCTAAATTTAATTTCAGCTCTTCCTTAGTTTTCTTCACTTCGAGCCCTAGCGGATCTAGATTAGCTAGATAGTGTCCTTTTTCCCTATAAGCCTTAATCATGAATTTGGCTCTTAAAGAATTTTCTGCCAAGGATGAACTAGTCACTATGTCTTGATTGGAAGGAATCTCCGTTTTACTATCGGTAATAATTTTGGCTGTAGTTTTCAAAGAGGTAATATCACCTTGGGTAGCAAAAAATTTTGCCCAACTCGGGTCGACAGAATTTGGATCTTTCAAATATTTCTGATAAAGCTCCTCAATAAATACTGAATTACTCCCGAATAAAAAACTGGAATGTTCAAAATCCTTTGCCACCACTTCCTCCTAAAACAAAATCAACCAGAATTTGAGATCTGACATAAAACTTCTAGCTCTCATAAAACAGTGTTTCCAACAAAATAAATAGAAATTCTTCCTTTTAAATAAGCTTAGGTATTATTTCTGTATTAATCTATAATCTT
Source organism: uncultured Rickettsiales bacterium (assembly GCA_903828265.1). GTDB lineage: Bacteria > Pseudomonadota > Alphaproteobacteria > Rickettsiales > Rickettsiaceae > Megaera. Next base: position 2,491 of record CAIKLL010000105.1, on the reverse strand, counting down.
TGATAAACAAAAGAAAAAATATAAGCTTTTCTTAAAATAGAGTCTTATACTAATACATCCTTGTTTACCGACTTCCCTTATATTCTACCACTCTATCTCAAAGCTTTAAATAATATTAGCGATATGATTATATTTAAAGTTACCTATAGTATATACCTAAACAACACATTTTTATATCACCTATCCTACTATTGTAAATCTGCTTATGATGGCTAACATAACAAAATTATTCTACCCTAGAATTTCAGCAAAAATCTAAGAGTTTTATGTTAACTTATTAAATAAACAACCCAGTTCTACTGTTAAGAGAGTAATAACAACCTCCTACAGACTAAAACGTTACAAAAATCTTGTAGTAGTAATTTTTGTAACGTAAATAAGTTCGAAAGACTTTACAAGTTTGTAGAAAATTGAATATGAAAAGTTTGCTTTTCATCATATTTCTGTTTCTTCATTGGGAAACCCCAGTATACCTTGATAGGTGCAATTTTGGTTATCCATATAAAACCGAAACCTACTGAAGCTCTCATGGCTTTATCATTGTAAAATCCTTCTGGAGTAGAAGATTTAGAATCAGCATCCCATAAGGAACCAGCATCGGCAAAAACAGCTCCGGTCACGTTAAACTCCTGCGGTAAACCTAGCGGAAAATTCAATTCCGAAGATACAGTATAATATTTCTGACCACCGAAGCCTTCATCGGTTTTTTTATCTCTTGGGCCTATACCGCCAGGAGCAAAACCTCTGAGAGAAGAATCCCCCAAATTAAATCTATCGGAAATCCTTACTTTTTTACCGTTTACGCCTTTAATATGGCCAGCAGCAGCAGAGAGCTTCAATGTATATTTATTCTCAACAAAGGACTTGAAGTATTTACCGTCAAGTTCATGTTTTAGATATTTTGTATTACCGCCAACTCCTGCAAATTCCTGACTTCCAACTATTAAATAACCGTTTTTAGGCAAAATCCTACTATCAGTTCTATCATAAGTCAAACTGTGACCAATAGCAGACGTAGTAAATTTACCCATTTGCTCTTTAATAAATACAGAAGCAGAATCAGACGGACCACTTAGTTTATCCTGTTTAAGTAAATATTCCACCTCATGAGATAGATCTTCAGTTATGTCATAACCGATCGATGTCCTACCTCCAGTAGAAGTTTTAGAGTAATTTTGTTCACCGTTACCAAAACCGCTGCCGCGACCGTCATGGGTTCTAAAAAAGTTCACCCCTAAGGATAAATCTTTATCTAGAAAATGAGGATTAGTAACGCCTCCATAATAACTGATACTTTTTTTACCAACTTGTATCCCGGCATTTAAATATTTACCGGTACCAAGTAAATTTCTTTCTAAAAAGGAAATACGTCCAAAAGCACCGCCAGCAGTATTATACCCAAGATCTAATCCAATAGAAGATGTAGATTTTTCTTCAACATCTATATTAATATCGTAACGATCCCTCCGATTAGTAGGCGCTATTTTTAGCATTAGTTTATCGAAATAATCTAGGTTACGAATATTTTGTTCACCTTTTTCGATCTTGGAACGATTAAAGATATCGCCTTCTGCTATTTTAAGTTGCCGTCTAATGACATGATCTTCGGTTTTTAAGTTACCTTCTATATTAATTTTATTGATAAAAATCTTATCGGCTTGGTCTACTACGATTACCACATCTACTATTCTAGCTTCCCTATTTGGCTTTATATCAGGATATACCTCTACCTGCGGATACCCCCTACTTCCTAAATAACTAGTTATTTTTTCAGAAATTGATTCCATAGCATCTAAGTTAAAAGTTTGCCCCTTCTTCTGGGAAATAAACTTCTCTACTTCCGCAGTTTCGACATTTTTTAGTTTATTATTAACTGTAATATCCCCAAATTGATATTTGTTACCTTCATCAACTGAATAAGTTAATATAAAACCTTCTTTTGTTGGAAGTAAATCTGCCGTAACTGAAATTACATTAAAGTCTGCGAACCCTACTGAATTATAGAATTTGGTAAGCAGATGCTTATCATATTCTATTCTATCAGGATCATATGTATCATTAGTTTCTAAGAATCTAAACCATTTAGATTCCTTGGTCATTATAATAGATCTCAATTCAGAATTAGAATAATTTGCGTTACCGGCGAAATAAATGGATTTCACCCCGGTTTTTGGTCCTTCAGTAATTTGAAAAATAACTTTCACAGCGTTATTTCCCTGTTCTTCAACTTTAGACTGAACATCAACTGAAAATCTCCCTGAACGTTTATACATTTCCTTGATTTTTTCTACATCCACTCTAAGTTTTGCTTTTCTCAATGAGTCTCCTGCAACAGTCGAGATCTCATTTGCCAATATTGCAGATTTTATTTTAGAGTTACCGGCAAAAGTCACTTTACTTACAAAAGGAGTTTCTTTGACATCAACTCTTAAAACCCCGTTTGTAAAATTCATGCCCACATCTTCAAATAATGAAGTTGCGTATAAACTTT
>CAIKLL010000104.1 GCA_903828265.1 uncultured Rickettsiales bacterium | reverse complement strand
TAAACTGATCCTTTAGAGAGTTAGGTGTACGGATTAAGCAAAGATATGCTTGGGTATCGCTACCATAAACATAGGTATTGCTTTTTTCTGCGGTAATGATCTCACCGCTTAGAGATCGTGAGCGATACTCTTTACCTTGTAGTAGGTTTTCTATTGTGTATAGGTTAGCCATTTTGCTACCTTCTTTCTTTTTTGCTATTTATTTTCTTACTCCGTAAGTTTACCAAAATTAGCAGACAAAAGCAAATCGCCACGCCGCAAATCTCAAAATATGGACAAAATTTTATGTGATCTTAAACACATCTCGTAAGTTATCCACAGGCTGTGGACGACACGCCGTCGCCTCGGGTTTTTAGAACGTTTGTTCTAATTTATTTATTTAAAATCTTTTAAAATATTTGCAACTAATTCTAATTCATTTTTATTTAAATGATCTAATTGAATTGCATTTGCAAAATTAAAAATATCTTTTTCCATTTATTTATCCTTTCACACAACACGAACAATATGTAGGTAGAGAGAAAAGATGCTTTAGCAACGCTTTTCTTTCATAGGTATTTAGTTCAGGGTGATTACCCTTAACTCCGCCGTGCTGATATTCATACACGATTTTATCTAAAGTTTTTTCTGATAACATTAGGCATACACTCCTTTCAAAATTAGTGAATCTAACTTAGCAGATAATTCATCTACTTCATCAACAGACCACTCTGAAATTTCATAAGTAGTCATAAATTCTGCAAGAGTCATAAGACCCTTGTATTCATTACAAGATACGCAGAAACTTTCGTTAGCGTATTGTGAACAGAAACAGCAAACAATTTTATTTGCATACTCTAAAGGTAGAGTGTTTATAGTATAGTGAGTCATTATTGACTCCTTTCATTAGGTGGTTTACTTCTTTTTCAACCTTCTATACCTAGAAGTCTAACATAGACCACTGACATTTTGGGGGGTTACTCGCCAGTATTTTCAAAGTATTTTTGTGATTTGCACCACATAGACTTATCCACAGACACGCCCGACGCCGCCCCGCATTTTTTGCGATCTGTCAAGTAGACACACCGCAAAAAACTTTTTATTTTAGATTAATAAAAGATAACCAAATAAAGTTACGAGAATTATTAACGCAATTATTTCTTTCACGTTTATTTTTCCAAGCAAGCTTCAAAAAACTTTTCTTCGTTAAACCTTTCGTTATCTTTTTTAAACATATTAGAAAAATCTAATAGCAAACCTGCGGGAGCATTTTCAAAATGCTTATTTAGAATTTCAGCGGTAGCGATGTAGTCTTTACGTGTCATCATTAGTTTAGTCCATTCTCTTTTAGGTCTTTTATTACGGCAATTATTAGGGGGATAGTAACGCCAAGCATTACTAGTTGGACGGCGGTAGTTAGTAGACGATTACTTGACATTTTTAGTTTTCCATTTCTTATAATACTTATAACCTACCGCTACTAGAGCGGTGGTAATTAGTAACTGCCAAGATAGTGCGATATAGCACCATTCTGTATCAAG
>CAIKLL010000103.1 GCA_903828265.1 uncultured Rickettsiales bacterium | reverse complement strand
TTTGCAAAAGATTTACCAAGATCACTTTTCTTAAGCTCTGTTTGCAAATCCTTAATAGATAATCCGTGCATGGGGAATAGTAACATGGGACTGGAATCTAATAACTCTGCAATTCTATAATATACTCCTGCTATATGCTTGCATGGATTTTCATAATCTGGGCAACTACAGTTAGTTTTAATATCAGAAAAGCTTTTTGGTAGTAATCCATACTTTTTGTTATTAAAAGCTTCGCATATATCACTGGGTATTTCATTAAGCATTAATTTAGATAGCCAACCTGGATGATCACTAATATTTTTTATAGCCTCTTTCCATTCATGGATAGGGATTTTAAGAAAGGAAATCTTTATCTTATATTTTGGTTCTTTATAAACTCCATAATAAGGATTTTTATTACCTCTTACTGTAGCTTGAACAATATTGTTGTCCATCTCAAAGGAAAGTATTCTACTATCTGTCCTATAAGACCGACCTCTTTTTAATCTACCTTCGTCAATAAAAGAGATTAGTGAGTTAAAAAATGCCTCTCCCCCCCATGTTTTATGCAGCTTCATTTTGCACCACCATATCTGATTGTAATTTGATTAACTCTAAGAATGAGCTAGTATCTAACTTCCCTAGCCATGATTCATCGCTACCTACTATCATATCTGACATTTTTTGTTTATCTGATAACATCAAATCAATTTTTTCCTCTATTGTACCAAGTGTGATATATTTATGAGCAAATACTGTTTTTTTCTGTCCTATTCTATATGCACGATCTGTTGCTTGATTCTCTACAGCTGGATTCCACCAACGATCAAAATGTATAACATGATTAGCTTTAGTTAAAGTGATACCCACGCCACCTGCTTTTAATGATAAAACAAATATGGAAGCTGGAAAATTAGGATTTTGAAATTCTTCTATCATTTTCTCACGATTAGTTCTTGAAGTTCCACCATGAATATAAAAGGTATTAAATCCAAGTTTAGTTTTTAAAAGTTTATTAAGAGCATCGCATATTTCTTTAAATTGACTAAAGATTAATAAACTTTCTCCATTTGCCATTATTTCTTTTGCCATATCCACTAACCGTTCTAATTTTATAGAGCGACTTGCACAAAATTCACTACCATCCTGCAATGCTTGTGCTGGGTGATTACATGCTTGCTTTAACCTTAATAAAGAAGTAACAAAAATTGCATTTTTTTCTTTGCTTGAAGCAGATTGCAATTTTTCTGTTGTTTCATTAACTATAGCTTGATATATGGTCGCCTGCTCCTTTGTTAATTGACAATAAACTTTCTGTTCTATTTTTTCAGGGAGATCTTTAATAATATTTTTATCAGTTTTAACTCTTCTTAAAATAAAAGGTTCTACCATTTTTTTAAGAATCTTGGTCTGAATCTCATTGTTATCTTTTTGAATTGGTAATTCAAAGTTTTTTCTAAAATAGCTTTTAGCACCTAAATAATTAGGATTCAAAAAATGAAAAATAGACCATAAGTCCATTAACCTATTTTCTATAGGTGTGCCTGTTAAAGCAATCCTTGAATCACTTTTCAAGCTGCATAAAGCTTTTGTTTGTGAAGAAGTTGGGTTTTTTATATTTTGTGCTTCATCCACAAT
>CAIKLL010000102.1 GCA_903828265.1 uncultured Rickettsiales bacterium | reverse complement strand
CGCAACATGCAAACTTTAGTTTGCTCATTTTAGATAGCTTGTTAAATCTTTGTGCTATAAACTTCACAGAGATTTATTTGAATTTTGATTCACCAACTCAAAAAAAGGAAATTAAGTGAGCTTATCTTTACAATTAATTTTCGGTTTGGTCGGCTCTGGGGAATTTTGAAATATATTAGTTGGTATAATTTTTGCTTCATATAATTTTTGTATAGCGTTGGTATTATCAATATTGGTTGTAAAGACTCTCTTGTTGAAAATTTATCTTGACTAGAACTACAACCGCTAATTAAATAACGAGATGCAATTTTTATTTATTAAAAGAGGTGATTTATGTATAATAATTTAAATAATTTTGTTCAACAATCTTTGCAACAAGATATGCAAAACAAAATACTTCAAGCTCAGCTACAAGCTAAAAAAGCTGAAAAGAATTTAGTTATCAAGAAATATGATAGCGGTTATCCTGGTGTATTTGGTGCGATGACTAATGCATTAAATGACGCATCTTTTGCTTACGGTAATAGATTTAATGAGGTTATCAGGAGTAAACAAGGTTATACTCAAGAATTACTGACAAAAGTTTGGGATGACGGTATGAACGTCGATCACACCAGATATTTAAATGATATCCATTGTTATCGCGATATGATGAATATTCATAAAATGAAAGTTACTGCTTGCAATACATTAGCCGAAGCGGAGTTCGAATTTTCCAAAATAGAAGACCAATACAACAAGTTTTTTAGTGAATGGAAAATTAAAACCGCAGAATCAGCTCAGCGCTGGACTTCTCACTTTGATAAACTAGTAATTGAAGCAAGTAATCCAGTTGCCAATGTCGCTCAAAACATACCTAATCAAAATCCTATTCCTCAAGGGGGTAATGATTTGTTACAACAATTAAATGCTCTTCAGCAACAATTAGCTCAAAGAGACGAAGTTTTAGCTCAAAAAGATGGGATTATTAATTCTCTATCTCAAGGAATGCAAATGGCTCAAGGTGCTTTAGAACAAGTGCAACAAATTATTCAAGAAAAAGATATAAAAATTGCAGATCAGAAAGTAACCATTGATGATCTTAGAGATCATAAGATTATATTAAAAGAAAAAGTTGATGAGCAAAAAATTAAGATTGATACTTTAACAGACACTAACTTAGAGCAAGCAGAAAAGCTCGATAAAGTTAGAGAGAAATATATTGATTTAAAAACATTATTCACTGATTTAGTAGATTTACACCAAGAAGATCATCCTGATTATGTCCCAGTTGTAGATCTAGCTGGATTGAATTTAGATCAATAATAATCTAAAGAAATTTTTAACAATAGATAAAAAGGTTTTTTTATGGCTCCAAATATTAATTCTAACTTTCCGTCTATACACTTGATTCCCTCTTCAATCCAAGGGTCTGCTAAACAGCAACAAATTCAAGCTTTAACTAATCAAGTTAAAGGGAATGAGAGTAAAATTGCTAAGATAGATAAAGAGATAATAGCTCGTGAAAAAATAATAGTTCTTTGTGAAGAAAGTAAAGAAGCTGCTAAAATAATGAAAGTTGAAGCTTTAAAAATGATAGATTACGGTCAAAAAGCTATAAAAGCTTGCGAAGAAAGTAAGGAAAATAATAATAAAATTATTGCTAATAATAAGAAACAGATTGCCATTATTGAAACTTTAATAGCCCGTAATGAAGCAAGTAAAGCCTATTCTAAAGCGTCTGATTGTTTTACACCGGGCAAGGCGTACACTACTCCTTATGACGAAAAATATGAAAAAGCTTTTCAAAATGCTATGGACACAAGTAGGACTACAGAGAGTTTAGGATTTAAGAAGCCAGAAAATATAGATTTTTTTGATCGTATTAGTCATAATCCCGTAGAAAAACACTATTTATTTTCCATGTTCTCAGAATGGTTTAGTGGATTTAGATCGTCTACTTCGTCTTTTTTTAGATGGTTTTAACTAAATTAATATCAAATTTTGCCTCTACTATCCATGTCTGCAAACTCCGCATTGCAGACATGGAATTT
>CAIKLL010000101.1 GCA_903828265.1 uncultured Rickettsiales bacterium | reverse complement strand
CGTTTTAATATCCAACCAGGAAAATTACCTGCTATTGCAGACTGTAATTTCGAAGGTGTCAAATATGAAAACATATCCAAGTTCCATAGGTTATACCAAAAACTGAGCTTTGAATACCATATACTAGAATACAAATCACAGGAAGAAGCAATCGTTTACTTTTTTGAGCAGATGAACTCTTTTATGATAGGCCACTATCTTACAGAAGAATACTATATGGGTATGGACCTGCCTGATTTTTTCTACTCTTTGGGCAATGCCTTCCAAGAGCTTCAGGATAGAGGAAATAATCGACTTTATACAGAAAACGTGCAATGCAGCAACTGCAATATGAAACAATATTTCTTTAAAGGCAACAAAGATGACAGCTACCTGCACTTGATCTTTAAATTGGAAAACGGAATTGTAATGGATCTAATTGAGTGCCGCGAAACTAAATGTGCCCTGCCAAATAATATTGATACCGAGAAGCAGGTTTTTTTGGATACAGTTAATCCGCCATTTTAAAACAGAATTTCCAATACAGGTTAGAAAAAATTGTTTTTAAACACCTACATCTACTACACTAACTACACTCTTTTATAATTTAGTGTAGTTAGTGTAGATGGTGTAGGGATAATTAGAATTTTATTTTCGAATACTTTACAACATACCCACTAGCCAATCTATAAACGTTAAATCCAAGGCTTCTCAAACGCTCAGTTAAAGTTTTCTTTGAACAAGGACGATACCCAGAACTTTTACAATAATCATTATAATAATTGTAAAAATGCTCTAACTCCTTTTTTTCATCCTCGCCTATTACAATACCAACATCATCTAAGTATATAAATACTGTATCAGATTGCTGCCTGTACTCTAAAACCGCATTATTCATTGAAGTTGAATGACTAAACCCTTGTTGTTTTAAAACCCTATTAAGGCCTTCAATAACCCAATTAAAAACACCAGGAAGGTCGTTAGCAATAATTTTTTGAGCCAATTTGGGATCTCTTTCATCCTCAGGTATCAAAACATTAAATTTACCAATCAAAAATCTCCTGTAGAATGCCTCATTTTGTTCAACATCCCTAGGTAAGTTATTGGTATTAAAAATAAACTTTGCATAGTCTTTAAGTAAGAAGGGCTCTTTATGAGGTAGCCTAGCTTCAACAGGCTCTCCACTAACAAGCTGCTTAAAAATGGTAGAGTCCATATTGGGTGAAATCTCTGATGCATAGTTTAAAAGCTTATCATTTAATTTGGCTCTTTGGTATCCTTCTTTGTTAGTTAACGCAGCCAAACTATAATTTGAAACATTCTCTTCTCCAAAAAGGGCATTAATTATATCAAAAAATACACTTTTCCCATTTGCACCAGAACCTAATAAAATCAGTGCTTTTTCTAGCTTAAGAACCTTCTGAGAAATAAAAATATAACCTAAGTACTCAGCTAAAACGTTTTGCTGTTCCTTATCCGGCAATACCCTGTCCAAATATTTATCAAATTGAGGACAATCAGCATATTCATCATAGGAAAATGGCAGCTGGTGCGTTAAGAAATCTTTCCTATCAAATGCTGTTAAATACTGAGAATCTGGAGTAATAACAAATGTCCCATTTAACAAGTTTACCTTTACCCCATTCACTTTTTCTTCAGCCTCATTTAAAAATGCGCTTGATAGAAACTGTTTAAAAAGTTCTTGTTTAAAAGTATAATGCTTGGACCTAAATTCATCAACTCCAAACTTCTCAGCAGCAACACCCAAAAAATGTTCCATTACTTCTTTTTCAAGCTGTTGCCAGTATGCAGCATTAAAAGCATAAATCGAGCCATCCTTCTTACATAAAGAAAGTTTTCTTTCTTTTGCAATTGCCAATATTTGCTCAACAACAATAATTTGATGTTGATCACGCGTGACTCTCTGGCCTTCTTGCAACTTTGCTAGGGTATTAAAATCTAAAGCTTTACATTCAGATATAATTGCACTCAATACTTTATCATGACTAATTATTCCATTAATTTGTTCAAACGAAGGTGGATTAGGGTCAATCTCATATTTTGCAAAAGCTGCTTCTTGGAATGTTAATTTAACCTCGTTAATTGGAGTTTCTGGCTGAATAATACTTAAATTATCATCGATTCCCTCTATGTTGTGATCTAAATTCATTTTGAATTTATTAGTTTATTCTTGCTAGAAACTACGATGCATGATCCTAGCTAGAATTTTAAAATTAAGTTGCATCGTTTTTATTAATGTACCTCTCTATAAATAGGATAAAATCAAAAGTAAAAATTGGTACATTAGCGGT
>CAIKLL010000100.1 GCA_903828265.1 uncultured Rickettsiales bacterium | reverse complement strand
TGATACTTCCAATTGGTGTATTAAATACGAATGATATTATAGTTAATAATATTTAAATCAAAAAGCCCCTGACTCATTGATAGTTCAGGGCTTTTGTGGACCGGGATTTGAACCCGGGACCTCAGGGTTATGAAGATTTTTCAAGAAAATGAAGGCGTTGATTTATAGTTAGTTATGTTTTCACAAAACGGAAATCAACCGATTTGAACCGAATTCAGGGGGTATTTTCCTCACGCAGAAGGATAAAACTCAATAATCATAAATTTCTAACCAACTTCCTTTAAAATTGAGCTATTTTTCGCTTTAGAAATAGTTTGAAATAAACTTAGTTCTTTTTATCAAGTATTAGATTCAAACGTTTTTCTAATGCATTTAATCTCCCTTTAAGTGCTTTTATTTCTTTGTCTTTTTCTGCACTTTCTTCTTGAATCGCTTTTACAATAACTGGTAATAAATTTCCATAACGTGCTTCTAATTTTTCAGGATTATTCTCACTCACTAAATCAAGATTAGCTCCAATTTTAGACTGCTTTTGCAAAGCCAATAATTCTTGTGCAATAAAACCTGCCGACTTAATACCTACTTTAGCTCTATCTCTTGTATTCCAAGTAAAACTTACTGGATTTAATTTTTTCAAAAATGCCAAGCCCTCACCGATAGGAATAATATCTGTTTTATCCCTTCGATCCGACAAGGCAGTAATAGAGGTGACTTGTGCTCTTAAAGATGAAATTCTTGAATTACCTAATATTATTTCATTGTCAATATTATCCAAAGAAGGCTGAGCAGAATCACCAATTATTATATTATTAGAGCCCCTTAATAAATTTGAACCTGCTTTATAACCAATGACAGTATTTCTATTACTTGTATCAGATGTACTATTAATAGTTAATCCTGATAAAGCATAAGCACCAATTGCTGTATTATGATTAAAAGGATAATAATAATAATTAGAAAAAGACGGATAGGATAATGCAAAGGCACCTATAGAAGTATTATTATTGCCAGTTAACATACTTAGACTGCTAGCTAAATTTTCATTTACATTATTTTCAGTAAATGAATATGCTCCAATTGCTGTATTATTATCACCCTCAGCAAGTCCACTAAGTGAAAAAGTTCCTAATGAGGTATTTTTATTGCCTTCATTTTTGTGTTGCGAATATGGACCAATGGCAGTATTCATTGTTACGTCATAAACATTATTAAGAGATAAATGCAAAAGAGATAAAGCCTGTTTACCAAATACTAAATTCAAATGTCCTTGATCTGGGTCATCACCTATTCCAATTCTTTGACCTGAAACTGTTATATCAGAACCATTATTAAGAAAATACCTAGATGAAAGATCAGGTATATGAGCTATATCAATCATTGTTCCACTCCAAGTGCCGCTTGTGATAGTCCCAACACTTGTTAAATTAGGTAAGGAAGTTAATGTGCTATTGCTTGTGGCAGTTATATTCCCTGCAGTAGTTGCAGTAGCTGCATTGCCAGTGGGTGTTAAATAATCTGTTCCAGCAGTTAAAGGTGCTTGAACATTGGTGCCAATCACTAATCCTAAATTAGTTCTTGCAGCAGCAGCGTTGGTTGCACCAGTTCCTCCATTATTTAAAGATATAGCAGTGCCACTCCAAGTACCACTAGTAATGGTACCAACAGTAGTTAAGCTGCTAGTGCCAGCCCATGAACTAATTGAAACATTTTCAACATTACCTAAACCAACTTTTGATTTACTAATTCCAGTAGCAATTTTAGCATCTGTCACAGCGGCATCCGCTAACTTAATTGTTGTAATGCCTCCATCCGCCACACCACCACTACTTGCATTAGCAGTCACATAATCTTTTACCGCTTTTTGCGTTGGGAATAATACATCACTAGGGGATAAACCACCTAAATCAGTGGCACTAGATTTATTAGATGCATTTTCCTTTAAAGCTAAGCTAGTTGTAACATCCGAAGTATTCGCTTTTGCATTTATTCTTGCTGATAAGTTAAGCGTGTCTTTTCCAATTCTATTACTAAGCATAGCTGCAGTATCTGTAACTCTTAATTTAGTAAGTAAGGAGGAGTCAGCATATGTTTTCTTCACATATTTAATTGTATCTGAACTATTTATTTTAGTT
>CAIKLL010000099.1 GCA_903828265.1 uncultured Rickettsiales bacterium | reverse complement strand
GGATAAAAGGGCATGAAACCAAACGGCTTAGTTGCTGCAGCAATGAGTGCTTCATTTGCAGAAAAATTAAAATGTGACGATATATCAGAAAATTCATTAACTAAAGCGATATTTACTTGTCTGAATGTGTTTTCGAAAAGTTTTGCAGCTTCTGCTACCTCTGGTTTTGAAACAGAATTAATGTGGTCACAAAAACCACTGTAAAAATCTACTGCTCTTTCAACTGCCTTCGATGTTATTCCTCCTATAACTCTAGGGGTATTTTTAACACTCCAATTTTTGTTTCCAGGGTCAATTCTCTCGGGTGCCACTGCATACTCCAAATTTTTTATGTTTGATAATTTGTCAATAGTAGGTTTTATCAAGTTTCTTAATGTTCCTATATAAGAGGTAGATTCATTAATGATTAAGGCTCCAGGTTTCACAACTTTTGAGATAATTTCACATGCGCTAATTAGAAAAGTTAGATCGGGTTTGTGGCTTTCGTCTAACGGGGTGGGTACCGCAAGTATAAAAATAGAACTATCTGATAGATTCTCTTTATCTGAACTAAACTTAATGTTTCCATTTGACTGTAATCTCAATATTTTCTCAGAAGTAACTTCTGGAGACTCTGAGATACCACTTTTTAGCCTTTCGATTTTACCAGTATCAATATCAAATCCATTGACGTTATGGCCTGCTTCGGCAGCTGAAATCGCAATAGGTAAACCGACATAACCTTGCCCAATAATTGAAACAATCACAATAAAATTATTTCTTTTTTAACCATCTAATTTAAAATTTCTGACTTCGGTATTTAATGGGTCTAAATTCAAAATTGCCTCTTTAGCATCTAGTCTTTCATTAATTGGAGCCTTCGGATTAATCAAAATTAAAGCCCATAAGGCAGCAGAATTTGGATTAAACTCAATTGCCTTTCTCGCCAAATAAAGTGAATGATCGGATAGACCTGAGGTAAGTAAGTCTCTACCTGCTTGAGAGTATTTGAGTACCGACTCTGGATACATGGTTACTGATTGAATTAATAAATCACCATTGCCAGAACGGATTGCTTTTAATTGAAGCCTGTCAGAGTTGAATAAAGGAAACATGACTACAAGACCAATAATGGCCGATATTAATCCCATGGCATAAACGGATGTCTGAGTACTAGGAACGGAACTTTTGGGCAATTTATCATTCGTTTTAATGTTTACAACCGCACCTACCATCGCAATTGTTGCACCCGCAACCACCGCATTCCATACCATGAAAACAACACTCATAGGACTAATCAGTGATTGAAGTTGATACACAAGCCAAACACAGAAAAGTGCGGTGATATTTTTATCAAACATTGCTATTTTTTTCTGCACTTTCAAAAATGAACTAAGCACAAATAGCGACAATAGAATATTTAATAACATAAATGGAAAACCACCAGTAACTAAATAATCTAAATAATAATTATGGGCACTGTCTGTATACTCTGCAAAACTATGTGACGCTGCAATTTGATCTCGATAGAGAAGTGAATAATCACCAAATGAATCAAAGCCAACTCCAAATATTGGATGAGACGTTCCAGTTGTAACCGCAGAGCGCCAGAAATCTCCGCGTGATTGAACTGATATCTTATATAGAAAGTATGAGAGTGGACCATGCCCTAAAGCTCCAAATATTGAAATAATGACTGAAATAAAAGTTACTATAGATAAAGGTATGAAAAATAATTTTTGCTTATACCAAAAGAAAATTAATAAATAAGCGAGTGTTGCTATGACAAGTGTGACGTAACCTTGTGTGGATTTTGTGATATAAATAGTGAAAAGAATTAGTGGTAGTAAAATAAATAAAAAATTTGTAAATTTGTTTTTCCAAAAAAATACAACTGTAGGAACAAATATCATTGCTGCAAAACTTGATAAAAAGTTAGGATTTCCAATAGTGCCAATGACCCCATTTGTCCTAGTGTCCCAATCGAATAAATCTAAATTAAAATACTGGAGTATCCCATAAAAGCTTGCTAGCAACCCTGCAGTTATAATCCCACCTAAAAGTAATCTAATTTTTTGTGGACTAAAGGTCATTGCTGAAATTAAAGTTATTACGATCACTGAAAAAAAAGTAATTAATCCCAACCCTCTACCAGTACGACCAAAAATTAGTTGCTCAAGTGGGGATTTACTTGCTACCAATATAATAATAAAATTCAATAAAAATATAG
>CAIKLL010000098.1 GCA_903828265.1 uncultured Rickettsiales bacterium | reverse complement strand
GAATTTGGCTGCTTCATACCAGTCGTGGCCTAGATCGTCTCCGCCTCTAATGTGAGCAATGGCATAAACAAACCCACGGTTTACCAGAGAAATGGCTGAATTTTTAAAGGCTGGCGGCAAGCCATAGCCGTAAGAGCCGTAGCCATATAAATATAAAGGATTTGAGCCATCCTTCTTAAATAAGGATTTTTTATAAAGTAAAGTTATTGGAACTTTTACTTCTCCGGAAGTAGCAAATATCCTTTTGGTAACATACTCATCAGGATCAAAACCGCTAGGAATTTCCTGAATTTTTAAAATATCAAGCTGCTCATTATCGAAATTATATTTGTAAACTGTGTTAGGTCTACTTGGTGCCGAATAGTCAATACGTAAATCGTTATGCTCAAAATTAGTGCTATAACCGGAAGCCGTATATGATTCATCAGGAAAATTTACCTGTTTTGTTTCTCCGTTTTTTAAATCTTTGATAACAATTAAAGGTAGACCGTTATGTCGATAATTTAGTAAAATATATTTTTCTGTTAAATCAAAACTTGAGAGATATTTCTCAGGATCTTCCTGGATGTATTCTTGCCAGCCTTGGGTAATGTCATCTGTTTTTAGAATATGAAAATTCTTGGTTCCCTCATTACTATACATATAAAAATAGTTAGTACCATGATCTACTGAATAAAGGATTTTATCAGCTCTTTTCTGAATAAGAATAGGTGTCATGCTTTTATCATCCATAGATAGATAATAGCATTCGCTGCTATCGTGCCCTCCTGTGTGAATGATAATATATTTTTTGCTAGAGCTTTTATTTATTGAAACCGAGTATAAAACGTCTTTCTCATGATAAATTAATTTATCTTCTTCGCTTTTTGTACCAAGCTTATGAAACATGATTTTGTCATGACGCCAGTTTTCATCTAACGGAGTATAAAAAAAACCTTCTCCGTTTTCGTGCCAGACCACGTTACCAATAGTGCTTGGAATTTGATCAGGTAGAAATTTCTTATTTACTAGGTCAAATATTGTTATTGTATATTTTTCACCACCAGTGAAATCAACCGAATAAGCCATAAGTTTATGATCAGGGCTAATAGCAAAAGCACCTATAGTAGTAAATTTTTTACCTTCGGCTAACTTATTGACATCAAGAAGGATTTCTTCCGGATTTTGTATGGAATCATGTTTTCTACAGTATATAATATAATCCTTATCTTCTTCAGTACGCCAGTAGTAATAATAATTATCTTTCTGGGTATAAGTAGATTGATCAGCTAGTTTTACTCTTCCTTTTAGTTCTTCAAAGATGATATCTTTTTGTTTAGCTAGCGGATTCATGAAATTATTGAAGTAATCATTCTCTTCTTCTAGATAAGCTAGTATGTCTTTATCCGTAATTTTTTCTGGCCATCCTTTTCCCCTTAACCAATGGTATTCATCTTCGATTTCAGTGCCGTGTATTTTAAAGCTATAGGGTATTTTCTTCGCGATTGGAGGAGTTTGCATATTAATTCCTGGATTAATAATTTCTAAAGGTTTTTGATATTTGTTGTAGCTCAAAATGGCTAATATTAATAGTTTAATTAGCATTTATAGATATATATTTTTAATATTGTTATAATTTTAGGCTGGATACCGTAAAATCCCCTTTATGTAAAGGCAGAAAAAACCGATGGTGGGCTTGAGAAGACTTGAACTTCCGACCTCACGCTTATCAGGCGTGTGCTCTAACCAGCTGAGCTACAAGCCCATGTAAATGGGTGAGCCAATTCTATTAAAATATCTAGCTTTGTCAAGTTTAAACCTCAGGCAAAATAATTTTGCAGTTTAGTTAAGAACAAAAGCTTGGCGAATTCAATAATCTAGCGCAACATACTGCAATTTGCGATTATGAAAGACCTCGGTAGGTGTTCTGTAACCAAGGCATTTTCTGGGCTGATTATTCATTCTCTGTTCTATATCGTCAAGAAGTTCTTGAGATAAGT
>CAIKLL010000097.1 GCA_903828265.1 uncultured Rickettsiales bacterium | reverse complement strand
GATTGTCTCATGGTGTAATGGTAGCACTGCAGTTTTTGGTTCTGCCTGTCAAAGTTCGAATCTTTGTGAGACAACCAATTAAAACCCCAATAGTCTAGTATCTAGATTATTGGGGTTTTTATTTTGTCCAATTTGCCCCACAGTTGGAATTTTCAGCAAAGAAAAGAAAAAGAAGTTGTAATGGTAGCAGCATCAAGATACCAACGCGATCAACTTAAAATCACTGCCACTGCTTTGGGGATTAACATGCAAGATCTGATTGCAAATATAATTGATAATTTTTTTGAAGCCAATCAAACCGAAATTAGAGAGGCAAGGAAAAGTCTGTTGGGGTAAAAAATGGGTGGTTTACAATGGTTGTAAAAAATCGGGTTATTATTAGTTTAAATTAATTGTTTATTTCACAAATATCGACTATTTTTGTGAAATATGTCAATCAAATACTATGACTCAATCTACTGATAATAAATTAATAGAGTACTTAAAATATAGACAGAAGGGTAAGATTTATTTTTCTGACGATTTTACATCTATTGCTAACGCTGATTCAATCCGAAAAAGTCTCTCTGTCTTGGTCAAAAAGGGAATTCTGATTCGGTTGACGCAAGGAATTTATTTATATCCGAAAGTGGATGCTGAATTTGGGGTGTTGTACCCATCGGTTGATGATGTAAGTAAAGCCATAGCTAAAAGGGATAAGGCAAGAATAGAGCCAACGGGCATTTTCGCACTGCATAGCTTGGGCTTGTCAACTCAGATCCCAGTCAATGTTGTTTACCTTACTGATGGAATTCCACGAAAGATAAAGTATGGAAACCGTGTTATTAAATTTAAGAAAACGGCACCCAAAAATCTTTCGATGAAAGGAAAGGTGAGCAGACTTGTAATTGCAGCATTAAAACAACTGGGCAAGGAGGGAATTACAGTAGAGATTCAACAACAACTCACAAAAGTACTGCAAAAGGAATCTCTAGAAAACATAAAACATGATGCTCAATTAGCACCGGAATGGATTTCTAAATTAATATTACACACATTAACTATCTCGCAAAATGATTTGGACTGAACTACCGAAACCCAGACAAATAGAATTATTAAAGCTGCTCGAAAACAGAACAGGTCTAAATGCCAAATCCATAGAAAAAGACTGGTGGGTTACATTGGCATTAAGAGCTCTTTTTAGTGGGTCTTATGCACCACATCTGGTATTTAAAGGTGGAATATCGCTCAGCAAATGTTGGAATTTGATTAATCGATTCTCTTATCACGATTAAATCGTTATCCAAAGTTTATATTTGATATTGCTGTAAATCAAATTGTTATGTGTTTGACTTTGAAATACAACTTTGGATAACGAAAAGTATCTTGTACTTTGATTAGGGGTGAATTAAGAGAGGAAATCGAACAGTTTATTTTAGATAGTGGTATCGACAGAAAACTATTTTCTTTGGATGTAAATATTACAGCAGAAAGTAATGTTGATCCTGAAACGCTATTTTTGCATTACGAATCAGTCTTGGATAATTCGGATTATATTTTTAATACCGTGAAAATTGAAATTGGTTCTCGCTCACTCATTGAACCTTGCGAAG